>WJIM01000164.1 GCA_014730285.1 Candidatus Zixiibacteriota bacterium | reverse complement strand
TCATTGAGCTTATCGAGATACTGGGTAGTCTTTTCATCGTCTTTACTATCTTTCAAATCCTCAGGAATGTAGCGGAAGGTTGTGATACTGAGGTTGTGCGTTAGCGCTTCGAGTTCCGGTTCGATATCTATTAAATGAAACATATCTTTCGCCAGCCGGATATCCTCGTCTATCATCTGGACAAAGCCGTTACGTCCGACCTGCTGAAATGCCATCCAGACCTTGAGCGCACGGAAGCCCCGTGAATTCTGCATACCGTAATCGACATAATTGGTGGCCTCCTCACCGAAATGATAGTATGGCGGGTGATATGAAAATGTGGTACGCATTAATTCACCGTCACGAACCAGAGCACATCCTGCCTCGAGCGGGGCATAGAGCCATTTATGGGGATCGACGGCAATCGAATCGGCCTCACGAAGAGCGTAAATGTTTTCATCCATATTATCGAGCCCGGCTGCAAAGCCGCCGTAAGCTCCGTCTATATGAAACCAGATATTATATGCGCGGCAGATGCTGGCAATTTGAGGCAATGGATCAATTGCGCCGGTGCTGACAGTTCCGGCAGTGCCCACAACCATCATAGGAATATCGCTGTTTTCCAGATCGTTGTCCAGTGAACGCTTGAGATCGTCAACATCCATCCTCTGCTGGGAATCGGTTTTGATGCAGCGGGTATTCACAGTTCCCAGACCGAATAAATCCGCGGCCTTTTCGATCCAGGTATGAGTTTCTTTCGAGGCATAAACCCGAAGATTTGCGCCCTTGAGGCCCTCGGACTGGATATCATGTTTTGCCGCCGCTTTACGTGCCGCCAGAAAACAAATGAAATTGGCCATATTGCCGCCGCTTGTCAGTACCCCGCCGCAGTCTGCGGGATAGCCCATAAATTCAGCGATCCAGCGGATTGCCTGAGACTCGATTTCGGTTGCAATCGGAGAGAGCTGCCATCCGCCCAGATTCGGATTGACAGCCGAAGCCAGAAGGTCAGACAGAATTCCGATCGGCGCGGGAGAAGAGGTTATATATCCCCAGAAACGCGGATGGCCGTTAAAAAGCGAATTTTCCAAAAGCAGTTTGACAGTCCGGTTCATCAAAGCGGCCGGATCGGTGCCGTTATCGGGAAGCCGTTTGTCTGCTTGGACCTTTGCGCGAGCTTCCTCCGGAGTAAGTTTTGATGTTACCGGATGATTATGGATATTCTCCAGAAACTCGGCTATGCTATCGACCAGATTATATCCAAGATTTCGGAATTGATCGGCATCCAGGTTGATAGGCGCTTCCCTTTTTGTTATTCTTTGTGTGAGATCTTTCATTTTTCCCAGTCCTCAAATTTATGTGAATTAAATGCTAAGACCTGTTTATCTGAGTCCTTCAAAAAGATCATTTTCCTTTTTCCGTCCACCGTTAACCGTGCTGAATACCCGGTAGTACTGCTGAACTCCCCAGATTGAGAGATGATGCTTTTTTGGAAGGTCCCTGAGCTTGGTGTAAATAGTCAACTGGGTTTTATGGCTTTGCACTGCCTTCCACACAGTCTCCCATACTTCGCTGGTATCGATTTCGGTTGTAATCAGCCAGTCCGGATGAGGTGTAGCGCGGCGTTCCTGGCCATCTATATCGAGTTTGAGATCGCGAAAGGCCGAAAGATACGCCTCCCATACACGTTTGGTCCAGGCCATGTAATATAGCTTTGAGACTCGATGCGGCTTTTCTTCAACAGGAATGCCGTTGTTGCCAAAATATTCACAGTCCGCGGCGCAAGTAACAGCCGCAGTCGCAAACTGGCTGATTGCGATATGGTCGGGATGGCCATAGGCGCCCTCAGGACCGAAGGTTATTACCACATGCGGTTTGCGCTTTCTTATAAAAGCCGCGATTTTTGCGATAGCTTCCGAGGGATCAGCCTTATCCAGATCCTTGTCAATGTAGTCGAGGAGTTTTATCTCTTTAACCCCCAGAGTTTTGGCAGCTTCCAGAAGCTCCGCCTCTCGCATTTTCCCGACTTCCTCAAGGCTGGGACGTTCCGGTAAATCCCCATAGCGGCCGCGTTCTCCACGGGTGGCAGTAAGCAGATATGTTTCCACCCCCTCACTGGCGTATTTTGCAAGGGTACCGCCCATCCCCAGAGATTCATCGTCCGGATGTGCCAGAATACCCATCAATCTAAGCTTAGATGACACAGTTAACCCCGTTGATTTTGTGTGATTCTCTTATCATCTTTAATATAAGCCCAAACATGATAAAATCAATCCTTTTTACGAGTATTCGGTATTTTTTTGCTTGTGTTGCAGAGAAAAGGTGAATCTACTGTTGTTTTTGGTAGAAATATCCTAAAAGCATCCTCTGGCTAAGAAAAATGGCACTATCAGCCAGGCGATACCCTTGAGGAAAAAGAAGAGGAAACCGGCGATTCCGAGTTTTTTTAGATATTTCTTCATCTGATCAAAATAACCTTGATTACAATTGATGGGAACCAAAAGGGCGCTAAGGAGGTTCCTAAATAGGACTAAATTAATCTACATTTATATTTTGGGGGATAAGACCTCATTATGATCCAAACCCGGTGAATTGAGATTCGGAGGAAATATGACGCTTGATAGCGGCCACAAACTTGGGCCTTATGAAATTATGTCCGCTGCCGGCGCGGGTGGTATGGGAGAGGTTTATAAGGCGAGGGATACACGGCTTGATAGAACCGTAGCAATTAAGATAATGCCGGAGTCCCTGGCAGGAAATCCAGACCTTAGGGCGCGCTTCGATCGCGAGGCCAAGGCAATTTCCAGCCTAAATCATCCTCATATCTGCACTTTATTCGATGTTGGCCATGAAAACGGCACCGATTATCTGGTCATGGAATATCTGGAGGGTGAAACTCTCGACCAGCGCCTGTCGAAGGGGCCGCTTAACAATGCTGAGCTGGTGGACTTCGCGGTACAAATCGCGGATGCTCTCGACAAGGCTCACAAGCAGGGATTGGTGCATCGAGACCTTAAACCGGGCAATGTTATTATCACAAAAAGCGGAGCCAAACTCCTGGATTTTGGTTTAGCCAAGCTTACTCTGGAATCGGGTTTGAGCGGCGATATCGGGAATATTACCCAGACAACACCACTTACCGGAATCGGCACTGTTTTGGGTACGATCAACTACATGTCCCCTGAGCAGCTTGAAGGCAATGAAGCGGATAACCGCAGCGATATATTTTCTTTCGGTGCGCTCTTATATGAAATGGCCACGGGTCAGAGACCGTTTGAGGGCAAAAGCCAGGCTACTATGATTGCGGCAATTCTGGAGAGGGAGCCGCGTCCGATTAGTGAAATCAAGCCCATGTTGCCTCCGGCCCTGAACCGTCTGGTCAAAAAATGCCTTGCCAAGGATCCGGATGATCGCTGGCAGTCGGCCAGGGATTTGTGCGATGAACTGCGCTGGATTCAGCAGTCCGGCTCGCAGGCAGGCATACCTGCCAGAGTAGCGACAAGGCGAAGGAGGCGCTTTCGCCTGGGATGGACTATCGCGGCGTTAATGACAATCGCAACCATTATTCTGGGCAGCATGATTTTGATGCAGCCTGAATCAGAGATCAATGTTCGCCGCTTCAGGATCGGTAATTTTGAGCATCTAAATAATGTTAATTGGCCGAAGATTTCACCAGACGGCAGGCTGATTGCCTTTCGTGCCTCGGATTCACTGGGCACATTATCCATCTGGATACGTCCGCTAAATTCTCTCAATGCATATCCGTTGGCCGGGACAGAGAATGCAGAGAGGCCGTTCTGGTCGCCGGACAGCAAGTACCTGGCCTATTTCATCAACAATCAATTGAAGAAAGTACCCGCCTCAGGCGGGCCGGTACAGCTGATTTGCGAGGCTGAGGGTGCTGATGGATGCTGGGGCAGTTCGGGAATAATTCTTTTCGATAATAGTGTCGGTGATTCTATTCGCCAGGTCTCCGCATCCGGAGGTGTGGCTACCGCCGCCACCATCATAGACAGGAGCCGAGGTGAGGATATGCATTCCTGGCCCGCGTTCTTACCGGATGGCAAGCATTTCCTTTACCTTGCCCAAATCGATACAACCTCGGCTGTTCTGGGGGATGATGTTGTTTGTGTTGGTTCACTGGATGGCGGGATCAATAAGCCGCTGTTCAGGGTTTCCTCCCGCATTGAATACAGTTCGGCCGGATTTATTCTGCATGAGCGGCAGGGCGTACTTCTGGCTCATCCATTTGATGCTGATAAGCTTGAGGTAACGGGAGAACCGATACCGGTGACTGAGAATGTGGGGCAGTATTTCAATGCCTCTTTGTTCAGCGTATCAAACGAAGGAACTTTGATATATCAAACCGGAGCAGACATGGGTATGAGCCAGTTAATCTGGTTTGATCGAAAGGGAGAGGCGATTGATACAGTCGGCGAGCCCGCTCCTTACAGAGATATCGAGCTTTCTCCCGATGGAAACAAGGTTGCTTATCAGGTTTTTGATGTTCAGCGCATGGCGGATGATATCTGGGTATATGATATGCTGAGAGATGTCCCGACGAGACTGACATTTGAGGAAAGCAGTGAGATTTGGCCGATCTGGTCTCCCGATGGCAGCCATCTGATTTATTCTGAGTTATCTGACGGTTATTACAGAATAATGAAGCGCCAGGCAAATGGGCTTGGCGAGGCGGTTTTATTGCTGCAGGCGGAAGAGGGAAATTTGGGAGCGTCCGATTGGGCGAATGACGGAAGCACAATATCCATTCTCCATTTTTTGGGAGATGGGGATATTTGGTTAATAAATGGCGAGGATAGCGGGAAATACCAGGTCTATACCGATACACCGCATAATGAAGCCAGGTCAAGGATCTCACCCAACCGTAAATATATTGCTTATCAGAGCGATGAGTCAGGAAGATCCGAGGTTTATGTTCGCGAGCTGAGTGGATCCGGGGGCAAGTGGCAGGTCTCTGCCGATGGCGGATTTCAGCCTCTCTGGCGTGCTGACGGCAAAGAGCTTTATTATTCAAATCTAAATTGGGATTTGATGGCGGTTGACGTGGTTACTGATGCGGAGACATTTCAAGCGGAAATACCGAAAAAATTATTCAATAAGCGATATAACACGGCCGGCATCAGGCAGAAAAGGTATGATGTGAGTGCTGAGGGTCAGAAATTTCTTATGAATGTTGCTCTTAATAAAAAAAGCAACGCCGATATGGCTGTTGTGCTAAACTGGGATTCGGAACTGAAACAGGATTAATATCAGTTTCTTACTGAATTTGATTCCAAGCCCAGATTCCGTCACGGACTTTCTTTGGCACCGGATGTCCGCATGTTTTGAGCGTGAGCAGTATGCTTCCGCTGTGATGTGCTTCATGATTAATTAAATAACCCAGCATGGGAATTACGCCGCGTTTAAAGCCCTTGATCTTACCGCCTTCATCGATTCCTCGCTGAATAAATTCAGCCATAGCATCGGCAGATTCATTCAGCCGCTTATGCAATAGAGCTCGCGTTACTTTTTTATTTTTGTCGATGCGGGTTTGGCCTTTTGCCAAATCCCTGGCATAGTTTTCCAGACGGTACAGGCGGACATAATGGATATGCGCGAATTGCAGGGCAACATTGCGGCCGCCCCGTTTGGAGAGAGAGCATTCAAAACCCTCATCTTCAATAGCGTCCAAAAGCATCAGGTTTACCCGATTATTTATATACCATGTTTCAATTATCTGATCCTTCATACATTTACTTTCGCTTGAGCCATGAGCTTATTGCCTCGTGGGGACCATGCTTTCCGGCAATTTCAACAGTGTTTATTGCTATTATTTTGAAGAATGGATGGAATAATTCTTCCAGTTCATCTTCAGATGAAAAATAGAGTACGGTTCCGATCGGTGTCTCGCGGAATTTCCCTTCACCGCCAAATGAGGGGTCACCCTCGCTGAATCCCAATGAGAAATATCTGCCGTCCGGCTTAAGCATATCATGCACATTTTTCACATATTTGGGACGATCTTCGGGAAAGATATGATGCAGCAGCTCCCAGTCCAGAGCAAAATCGAAACTGCCTTTGAATTCGGAAAGATCGCCGATAATGTCCCGGACATGAAAATTGCATTTAACGTCCGCCCCTTCCGCCGCCTGCCTGGCATGTTGAACAGCCCTCTCGCTTATATCTATACCGGTTACATTAAAGCCGTGTTTGGCCAGCCAGATTGAGTAGTTTCCGGCTCCACATCCAAGATCGACAGTTTTGCATGGTTTGATATTTCCTGATTCAACTGCATCAACAAGAATCTGCGGTGGTTCTGAGCGGTTCCAGGGGATTTGCTCCAGCGACATGTCGCGGTAAATTTCATCCATCTGTTTTCGAATATCCATAACTCTCCAATCACTTTTGTCTGAACCGGATTTCTGATATTGGAATATATAATAAAAAATAATCCGTCTGGTTCAAAAACAGATGGATTATTTTGCCATGTATCTATCAAATCAGCAATCGGGGGAGCTGTCGCCGTCGATATCGCAGGGGATATTGCCGCCCACGAAAATATAATTTATGATGTATATTGCGTCCGAAACATTCACATCACCATCACAATTTGTATCCCCGGCTTCGAATGGTATGGGGGGAGGGCCGCTCAGGAAGACATAATTAATTATCCAAACAGCATCGGTGATATTCACAAAGTCGTCATTATTGGCATCCCCGCAAATATAAGCAGGCATTACCACAATATCACCTCCGGCCAGTATGGGAAGAATTGCGGCATTTGCTTCTGTAACCAGCATGGATTCGGCCCCGATCGCAAGTGTTGAAGGATGGGAATAGTAATCTACAAGCCTGAAGCTCAAGGCGCCGGCTGCCTGGGGGATAATAGTAAATTTAAAAACCGCGTCCGAACCGGGTGGAATGGTTGCATAGAGATACTGCCATGTAGATACGAACATCGTATCCGGATTGGTCATATCAGCGGCATCACATTGGTAATACTCAAGCATAATATTTGGATCGTCCGCTCTGCCGACAGCGATGATTTCTTTCGAATACTCCAGAACAGCATCCCCATCCCACTCCAGTGCAAAAGCAAAGCCTCTCAGGTATTCATCATTTATGATGCCGACATCGATTGTATCCTGCCTTCCGACATACAGAGTATCGCTTTCAATCCATACTGTGTCGGGAACATTGGGATCATCATATAAAGCTTCGGAATAGCTCCCGCAATCGCAAAGCGGCGGCGGAAAATCGGCATAAATGTGATCCACTAACAGAATAGCATCCCGAAGGTCGGTATAGCGGTCGCAGTT
>WJIM01000163.1 GCA_014730285.1 Candidatus Zixiibacteriota bacterium | reverse complement strand
CGTACCGAGGAATAGAACTTGAGCGCATTACCGCCGGTGGTGGTTTCGGGATTGCCGAACATCACGCCGATTTTCATGCGGATTTGATTTATGAAGATTAAGCAGGTTTTCGATTTCGAGACCGTGCCGGTCAGTTTCCGCAGCGCCTGCGACATCAAACGCGCCTGCAAGCCCATGTGCGAATCGCCCATCTCGCCCTCAAGCTCGGCACGCGGTACGAGTGCCGCCACCGAGTCGATCACCACGACATCAATAGCGCCCGACCGTACCAGCGTATCAGCTATTTCAAGCGCCTGTTCGCCGGTATCCGGCTGGGAGATCAGAAGATTGTCGGTGTCCACACCCAGATTGCGTGCATAATTGGCATCGAAGGCATGCTCCGCATCTATAAATGCCACCACGCCTTCTGTTTTCTGTGCCTCAGCGATAACGTGCAGAGATAGAGTAGTCTTGCCCGAGGCTTCCGGCCCGTAAATTTCTACCACACGGCCTCTCGGCACTCCGCCCAGCCCAAGCGCAATATCGAGCGTGATCGAGCCGGTTGAGATTGCGGGCACTTTCTGGACAACATCTTTGTCGCCCATCTTCATAATAGAACCCTTGCCGAACTGTCGCTCGATCTGTGTCATCGCATGTTCGATTGCCCTGCTTTTGTCGGTAGAAGTTTTGCTATTGCCCATCTCAACCATCCTTTTCTGCTGAACGCAATTTGATGACTTTTTGAGGTATGTATGTCGGTCCTTCGCGTTTCAAAATGCTCTGGAAAAATACCACCTCATCGATTACAAAGTCATCCGTTTCAAAATCCACATCCTTAAACATATTGGTTAATCTTTCAATCAGCCGGGTGCTTTTTACCCGTCCGATCGTAAGGTGCGGGGAGAAGCCGCGCTTTTCCCGTGCAAATCCAAAGCCCAGCATTGTCTCGTCGATTTTCTTCGCCAGGGCTTTGAGGCTGTCCGCACCTTTATCGATCCCAACCCAGATCACACGCGGACGCCGTATATTGGGAAAAGTTCCTATGGCCTTTAAATTAAACTGAAATGATGTATCATTTGTCAATGACTTTTCGAGAGAATCGAAAATTTCCGGCAGCGCCTTTTCATCAACCTCGCCCAGAAACTTAAGGGTGACATGAAGATTCTCCGGTTTGACCCATTTGACATCAGTGTTGGATTTTTTCAATTCCCCGATCAATTTGGAAATCTTTTCTCTTTGATCTGTAGATATTTTTACAGCTATAAATGAACGCATAACGATAATCCGGTTATTTATTTCTCCAGTAATTTCATTCTAAGATGGTTCAGCGCATGATAGACCGTCCGTTCACGGTTTATCTGACGGTCAGTGCCGAAAACATGCTCGTGGACATCGACGCCCCACGGATGTGCCAATCCTATATATATCAGGCCCACCGGTTTTTCCTCGGTGCCGCCTGCGGGTCCGGCAATTCCTGATACCGAGATCGCATAATCAGTTCCGGCCTTGCCACGGAGGTTTTTCGCCATGTGATAAACTGTTTCCCCCGAAACCGCACCGTGATCAACTAATATTTCCTGGGGCACATCCAGAACATCGGTTTTGGCCTCATTGGAATATGTAACCGCTCCCTGTAGAAAATATTCCGATGATCCGGCAATATCTGTCAGGGCCGCCGCAATCATACCGCCGGTGCATGATTCCGCGGTGGCTACTGTTGCATGTTTTTCCTTCAGAAGGTCAGTTGTGACCTCAACCAGATCACGGCCGTCATCGGCAATATAATAATCTCCCAGAATTTCTCTTAATTCAGAGGCATACTTTGCAACCAGCTTCTCACCTTCGGCTTGGTCGTCGCCTCGATAAGTCAGTCTCAGGACCACACCTTTTAAAGACGGCAGATAGGCCAGCTCGCAGCCCTCATGAGTGAAATTATTCTTTCTGATCATATCAGCTATGTATGACTCAAATGTCCCGAAGGTCTGAACATTGCGGAAGATAATATTGAAGCTGTCCTTATGCTTTTGCAGATAGGGGATGACCGATTGATCGATCATGGCACGCATCTCAGACGGCACTCCCGGAAGTGAAATAACCCGCTTATCACCATTCTCGATTACAATTCCAACTGCCGAGCCAATCGGATTTTCCAGCAAAACCGAGCCCTCGGGCTGATCCGCCTGGGTCTTCACGAAATCAGGCATAACCATGCCCCGACGGGAATAACGGTCGGTAATTAGTTTCAGGATATCCGGATGATATTCCAGCTTACGGTTGAATGTCTGGCAGATAGCGGATTTGGTCAGGTCATCGTCGGTAGGGCCAAGCCCCCCCGTTGTAATAATCAGATCCGCGCGTCCCATGGACTCTTTCAGAATATTCACGATATCCTGATTGCCATCCCCGATCGTGGTGATTCGCCTGATATCAGCGCCCACCTCGGTCAGCTTGTCGGCAATATAAGCGGCATTGGAATCCAGTGTCTGCCCGAGAAGAATCTCGTTTCCGATTGTGATAATTTCGGTTATCATAATTTGATGAGAAAGTTTGTCAGCAGTTGTAATGTTATCCAGGAATAGACGCCGGCCGCGATATCATCCATTGTAACGCCCCATCCGCCGGGGAGTTTTTCGGCCGATGCCTCCGGTTCGATTTTTGCAACGTCAAATATACGAAATAGAATGAAGCCGATCAAATAATATCTCCAGTCGTGCGGGTCGGGCACCAGCATCATTGTCACGGCCATGCCCGCGATCTCGTCGATTACGATCTTCTTACTGTCATGCCCGAAATGTTTTTCCGCCGCTGATGCGCTCCATACTGAAAGAAAGAAGAGGATGCCCACTGCGGCAAATTGATAAGCCAGCCCCAGAGGATAAAGAAGATAGCAGATAATTACGCCGGGAATCGTACCCCATGTTCCCGCAAACGGTTTCAAGTATCCGAATCCGAATCCGGTGGCTAATAATTTTACAGCAAATGTCATTATCTATCTCAGTACGTTTTTCAGAAGATAAAAATATTTAACGATATAATCAATCCCGGTGGCAACCGTAATTACCATGGTAATAAATACCAGGCCGTCAATAAAGCCGTATGCCCTCGAATCATTGAGTATGTCCCACTGGCCACCTATGGCAGGCACAAAGGTCTGGAGATTGACAAACAGCAGAATCACGCCGATCGAAACCATCTGCATAAATGTCTTCAACTTGGCCCACCAGGTCGGGGTTATCACCATCCCCTTATAGGCCGCCAGCGAACGCAGGCCCATGATGAAAAACTCCCGGATGATTATGGGAAGTACCATCCAGGCTTTGCAGTAATCCAGCATCACAAAGGCAATAAGCGCAATCGAGGCCAGAATTTTGTCCGCCAGCGGATCCATAAACTTCCCGAATCCGGTGGTAATATTATACTTGCGCGCAATCCAGCCGTCCACCATATCCGTAACTGCCGCAACAATAAAGACAATCAGGGCTACCAGACGGGGCCAGACGCCCTCAATCAGGAAAAAGATCATAAATACAGGCGCAAGCAGTATGCGGGTTAATGTCAATCGATTGGGCCAATTCATATTTTGGCAAATAAAAACAGTATTGATGTTTAAGTCAATCTCAAATTAGATCATAAATCAATAAGGATGAAGCTGTCTTTGATTCAAGTATATTTCATGTCAGAATCTGTCACCAAAAACGCAGAAATTGCTCTTTTGGGGGGATTGTTGGCGCAGTAATTGCGCAACTATAAAAGATTGTAGTATAGCGCATTACGGCAAGTGCGCAGAATTCGCAGGAACTTGCGCGCATAAACTGCGTTATTTTCCGCGCACCTCTATCTTGCCCATAACTTTAAATAAACAATTCTTTTCCATACGATACAAGGAGATATGCTGTTTAATTATTGAACATCGATTTATGGCACACACTTTGATTATATATATGCACGAAGTCAGTTACTCTTAAATGGCGGTGATAGGGTACGAAGAGGAGGGGATAAGGGATTCCTTAGTGATAAGGAATCCCTCCTCTCTTTTAAAAGAGATACTTGCCGGAAGGAATTGTCCATGCAATTCTGTCACTGATAAGGTGGACTTGGAAGATATCACCGTTAAACTGGCGCAGAATATAACTTGCCTTTTCTCCCTCCTTTCGTACCATCCGTTTTCTCTCAAGCCAAATATTTTAGGTCAGCCCTGCTCTCCCCGAGCAGGGTTTCCTTTATCGCACCTGCAACATCCTTGCTTGACATTCCCGCAGAAATTATTCATTTTCCCAAAACACTTTATAGCATAACTTGTTATAAACAAAATTCGGAAGATGTGTTATTCAAAATAGAAAGGATTTTCGATGTCTGAGAATTTTGATGTTGCGGTTTTGGGAGGGGGACCGGGGGGCTATGTGGCCGCTATTCGCGCCGCCCAGATGGGGAAAAAGGCCGCCTGTATCGAGAGCGAGGCGTTGGGCGGAGTCTGCCTGAACTGGGGATGTATACCCACCAAAACCATGATCGCCACCGCATCGATGTACAAGAAGATGAAGAATGCCGCTCGATACGGCCTCAAGCTCGAGGGCAGTGTCTCGGTCGATCATGAGGCAATGATGGCGCGCAAGGATAAAATCGTTACCGGGCTGGTCAAAGGAATCGATGATCTTTTTGAATTTCATAAGGTCAGCAAATTCACGGGACGCGGCAAGCTTAAAAGTGAAAATGAAATCATCGTTGAGAAGGCCGAGGGGGGCAGTGAAGAGATAAAAGCCGAAAATATAATCATCGCAACCGGAAGCCGTCCTTTAAATATTCCGGCCTTCCCCTATGACGGTGAATACATCCTATCCTCCAATGATATGGTTATGCTCAAGGAGATTCCGAAATCGATGCTGATAATCGGGATGGGGGTAATCGGATGCGAATTTGCCTTTCTGATGAGCATGCTGGGATGTAAGGTCACAATGGTAGAGCTTCTGGAACACGCGCTTCCCCTCGAGGATATCGATGTCTCCAAAACGATTGAACGCGAGCTCAAGAAGAATAAAGTCAAGTTTCATTTGGGACGCAAAGTCAATGCCGTTGATGTTCACAAGGGCGAGGGTATAAAGGCCGAGCTCGATGACGGCAAGACCATCGAAGCAGAGAAAGCATTGGTAGCGATTGGCCGTAAGTTCAATGTCGATGATATCGGTCTGGAAGAGCTGGGGATTGAGAAAAACGATAACGGTTCAATAAAAACCAATCTCAAAATGCAAACCAATATTCTCAATATCTATGCTGTTGGCGATGTGGCCGGCAAATGGCTTCTGGCTTATACCGCTTCTGCCGAGGGTGCGGTTGCCGCGGCCAACTGCGCCGGGCAGGAGACTGAAATAAACTACGCCGGAGTTCCCAATGCCATCTTTACCACTCCCGAGGTCGGTTCCGTGGGACTGCGGGAAAAGCAGGCGGAGGAGCAGGGTATTAAAATCCGCACCGGGCAATTTCTCTTCCGTGTTCTGGGCAAGGCACAGGCTGAAAACGAAATCGAAGGTCTGGTTAAAGTCGTTGCCGATGCCGACTCGGACAAGGTGCTGGGTGTGCATATCGTAGGCGCTCATGCCACGGAACTGATACACGAATGTGCGCTTGCTGTCAGGATGGGATTGACCGTAGATGAGCTCGGAAACGCTTTCCATGCCCATCCGGTTATGGCCGAGGCGATTCTGGAAGCGGTGCACGATGTGCATGGATTATCGATACACAATCCAAAACAATTATAGTCCGGCTTGCCTGCTCGAAATTAATATTATTGAAACTTGCGTAATTATTCGGCATATACCATATTGAATGTTTAAGCAATGGGCAGATTTGAATAATTTAGAAGTTAATAGGCAATATCATAGAAACGGAAGGAGATGATGTGAGAAAGCTTCTAACAGTTTGGATTGCTATGGTCTTTGTGCTGTCGCTGTCAGTGGTATCTTCTGCGCAGATGACAGGCGATGATGTAATTCAGAAATATCTGGAAAACACCGGGGGAATGGAAAACTACAAAAACATGGAAAGCATGAAAATGGAAGGCAAGGCCTTTTTCGGCCAGATGTCAGGAGATTTTGTCCTGGCCCAGGAAGCTCCCAATAAGCATTTCATGAAATGGACCAGCGATCAGTTTGAGGTCGAAGTGGCCTCTGACGGTGAGCAAATCTGGTCCAAATACCCGATGGTGCCCGGCTATATCTTTGCCGAGGAAGAGGATCTTCCCAAGCAGCTCGAGGGTATGATGATGAATCCCTATCTTGATTACAAAGAACGCGGCGCCAGGGCCGAACTTGTGAGTGAGGAAAAGGTCAAAGGGCAGGATGCCTACAATGTTCGGTACATTCAGGCTGCCGGCGATACGATAAACCTCTATTTTTCGAAAGCGAATTTCAACCTTCTTAGGCAGTCCTCAGGTGAGGGCGACCAGTTGTTTGAAAAGTTCAAAGAGGTTGACGGCTTTACCATGCCCTATAAAATGACCAGCAGTCAGGGTGGTCAGAGAATTATGACCATAATCAGATCCATCGAAATTAATCCTGATCTGGCAGATTCGCTTTTTGTGGCGCCTCCGGATTCTCTCAGAGCGCCCCAGGAAGTAGTCGATCAGCTCAAGGCTCAGCAGGAAGCTGCTCAAAAGGCAGCTGAGGAAGAGGCCGAAAGCTCCGATGAGGGAACCAAAGAGTAGCTGAATACTTTTATATTTAAAAATAAAAAAACCGTCCGGTATTTTACCGGGCGGTTTTTTTATCATGCTTTACGTATTTATTAAAATGCCTTTAAAGCTTCCTCGACCGAGTCCTTGACATCAAAGACCTCGGTTAGACGTGAGATCACCAGGATTCGCTCCACTTTATTGGTCAGGTTGGCGAGCTTGAGTTCGCCGCCGGCGTCTTTGAATTTCTTATAATGATGTATCAAAATCGAAAGCCCGGACGAATTGATCCAGTCGCAGTCCTTCAGATCGACTATAGCCTGCTTTTTTTCCTTGCCGATTATCGAATACAGCTTTTCATCAAGTTCACCGGTATCGGGGCCGCCCATGAGCTGTCCCTTGACCTCAACGACATCAATACCGTCCTTTTCATAAGTGTTGAGTTTCATCGAGTTCCTCCAAATCTGTCATAATTATTTTCCTCAATATATATTATTTTAAAAATACAGGCAAATGAAAATAAGCTCATGATATAAGCTCAATCTAAGTTCTTATCCTGTATATTCAAGAGCTGCTTAACGGTCGATTCTATCAAACCGATATCGATCTCGGTATTTTTGCAGGGTCCCTCGGGGCGATTATTTGGAAATCCGATTACCGGAATCTTCGGATTGACCTCCACAAAGCCGCCCATCAAATCTCGCTCGCAGGCCACTGCAATTATTGCTCGAGGCATCATCATCTTAATCTTCTGACGCGCCTGCTGGCCGCCGCCCACGGTGAACATCTGGAAATGATAGCGCTCCTTAAGATTTCGTAAAATCTCGAAATAGTCCTTGCGCAGACATCGGGGCAATAGCACCATGAGCTCCTGAGGATTGAGATGAATATCCCTTAGGCTCAAAACCAAATTATGCACCTTAAGAAACGAATTGATCATTTTATCACTGGGAATCCCCAGCATTTCCCCGATTTTAACCGCCATATTCAGCAAGAGGTTAATTATCCTCGGGATGAGCAGGATCGGCGCAAATAACTTCAAATTGAAGAGCAAGCTGATAATGAATATGCTGACCCATAGCACCAGAACTGCCGCAAAGATAAAGACGGCATAAATCATTATCTGGCCAAGCATCGGCGATAGTTCAACCAGACGGGGATGAATCAGCCATGTGAATAAAAACACCGCCGCTATTATGGCAAACACGCCCAAAATCGAAACCCACAGGAAGAGCTTCTTTTGAGTATTGACCAGCGATTCCTCAATAGAACCGTCCCAGTCGATCCACTCATCTCCAAGAATCCGGCGAGATTTTTTTGTCCTGTTGTCTTTTGGAGTCATATCTAACCTCTGCCTATTATCTTTAAATTATCAACCTTGAAGGTGGGAGCGCCGATCATACCCTCTATCGGCTCCCAATTTAAGTCATTTCCTACCGCTGAGATATTTTTCAGGAAATCGAACAGGTTTCCCGAAATTGCAATATTATCAACCGGATAGACCGGTTCGCCGGCCTCGATTACAATTCCTTTGGCCGGTACCGAAAAATCGGCAGTAGCATGATTGATACCCGCATGAAGTCCGGAAAGCTCTGTTATTAAAATGCCCTTTCCAATATCGCCAATTACATCTTTTACATCCGTTTTTGAGGGTTGTATAAAGAAATTTGTTGGATAAATCAATGGCTTGCTGTGATAACCGCCCCTTGACGCATTACCGGTCGATTTGGTCTTTCCCTTTTTGGCTGTATATGTATCATAGAGATAATTTTTCAAAAGGCCTTTCT
>WJIM01000162.1 GCA_014730285.1 Candidatus Zixiibacteriota bacterium | reverse complement strand
GATGTAATTTATCCAATATAAATGTTACGTCAATTTATAATTGAACATACAGGGGCAGAAAACATCCCCTTTTACCCGGCAATTTAGTGATTTTAGCGGGAATTTGCAAGTCTAATCTCGGTTTGATCTTATGCTTGGAAATCAACTGTCATTTGGGTATATTCTCACCTGATGTTTATTCAAAACCTGAAATTGACGGAGTTTCGCAACCTGAAAAACGCCGAGATCGAGTTCTCGCCCGAGATTAATCTGATTGTGGGTTCCAACGGCTCCGGAAAGACCAATATCCTCGAGGCGCTTTTTTATACCGGCTCCGGGCGCTCATTCCGTACGCATCTGGATGAGAACCTGGCGAATACCGACTCCGAATATTTTCGTATCGAAGCTTCGGGTAAGATGGGAGAGCATGAAGTTCATGTCGAGATCGGCGTGGAGCCCGGCAAACGCAAGATCATCAAGGTCAACTCCTCCCCCATACATAAGCTGGGAGAGCTGTTCGAGTATTTCCGTCTGGTGGAGTTCTCCCCCTACGACCTCGAGATCGTAATCGGATCACCCTCGGTCAGGAGGCGCTACATATCCATCACAATCGCCCAGCTCGATCCGCCTCACGTGGCGGTTTTATCCGATTATCATAAAACGCTCTCGCAGCGTAATGCTCTTTTAAAATCATTCGAGGAAACACCCCGGTTGTCCTCCTCGCAGGAGACCTCGCTTGCGGTCTGGGATGAGAAACTGGCTGTACATGCGGTACAGATTCATGAAAGCCGCAAGAGCTACATTCATAAAATAGCGGATATAGCGGCGGATTTTTACCGCAGGATTTCCGGCTCAGAGGAATATCTGAAAATTGAATACAATCCCTCACCCAATCTGGAGCATTTCACGGCCGAAAATTTCTGCGAGAAGCTGGCCTCGCGGCGGCAGCGTGAGATTGCTATGGGGCAGACAATGTACGGTCCGCATCGCGATGATATCAAATTCTATATCGATAATCTGGAGGCCAAAAGCGCCGCCTCGCAGGGACAGATCAAGACCGCTGTATTGAGCCTCAAGCTGGCTCAATATGAATATCTCAAGCAGAAACTGGAGCGGCTTCCGATCATCCTTTTGGACGAAATTTTCTCTGATCTGGATAAAAACCGTCTCGATTTTGTCATGAACCTCTTACCCGGTCTGGGACAGTCGTTTATAACGACTTCTAAGTTATCCGAGGTCAACAACTTAGAAATTTTTAAATCTAAATTCGAGGTTGAAAGGGGTATTCCGAGGCGGTTGAAGGAGCAGTCATAAGTTGTTGTATACCAATATTCTATAGACCCAAAAATCTTTAAAAACGCCCGTTTTTTGCTTGCCAATTTATTTAAATTTAATTATTATAAGGGGTTATGTATAATAGCGATCCAAAAAGTATAGGCCCGATCATCTCGAATTTGATCAAAAATCTCGGCTTCGAAAAGAAACTCACTGAGCTCGATGCTGTAAAAAACTGGGATGAGGTAGCGGGGGAAAAAATCGCAAAAATCAGTCGGGCGATAAAGATTGCTGATGGCAGATTGACGGTGCGTGTGCCCGATCCTGCCTGGAAACAACAACTGATATTCCTGAAAAGAGAACTGATTGCGGCCTTAAATGCCCGTATGGGCAAGGCCGTTGTAAATGATATATATTTTGTGTAAGGCTGTGTATGGCAAAGAAGAAAAGCAAGGATAAAAAGATGAAGAATAATGTCAAAGAGGTGGATCCGATTGAAGTCCTGGACAAGATCAAGGATGATCCGTCGCTTTATGATGCCAAAACCATTACGGTTTTGAAGGGCCTGGAGGCGGTGCGCAAACGTCCCGCCATGTACATAGGCGACACCGGACGACGCGGGCTTCATCATCTGGTACATGAGGTTGTAGACAACTCTATTGACGAGGCTCTGTCCGGTTTTTGCAACACCATAAAAGTTATAATCAACAAAGACGGTTCGGTTGCGGTGCAGGATAACGGCCGCGGTATTCCGGTCGACGAGCATCCCACCCAGAAGAAGCCGGCGGTCGAGGTCGTTATGACCATGCTGCATGCCGGCGGCAAGTTCGACCATCAGACCTACAAGGTTTCGGGCGGGCTGCATGGTGTTGGTGTGTCAGTGGTCAACGCTCTCTCGGAGCGTTGCGAGGTCGAGATCTCGCGTGACGGCAACGTCTATCACCAGAAGTACGAGCGCGGCATTGCGGTGACTCCCCTAAAGAAAATCGGGCAGCGCAAAACCTCCGGTACCAAGACAACCTTTATGCCGGACTCCGACATTTTCAACGAGACCAAATTCAGTTTCGACCGTCTGGCAAACCGCATGCGTGAACTGGCCTTTTTGAACAAGGGACTGAAGATTGAGATCAAAGACGAGATCGATGACCGTTCCGATTTCTATTTCTATAAGGGCGGTATCGCATCATTTGCAGAGTACCTCAACGAAAATAAAAACCCGATCTACAAAAAGCCGATTTATATCGAGGATACCAAAGAAGATGTCGAGGTTGAAATTGCAATACAGCACAACGACTCCTTCCAGGAAAATGTCTTAACCTATGTGAACAATATCAATACAATCGAAGGCGGAACTCATCTGGTCGGTTTCCGTACCGCGCTTACGAGAACGATCAACAACTACGCCAGCAAGAACAAACTCATTAAAAACGGCGATAAATCATTATCGGGCGATGATGTCCGTGAGGGCCTGACCGCGGTTATCTCGATCAAGGTACCCGATCCGCAGTTCGAGGGTCAGACCAAAACCAAGCTCGGCAATTCCGAGGTGAAGGGAATTGTGGAGCAGGTTCTGGGCGAGAACTTAAGCTACTTCCTCGAGGAAAATCCACCCACGGCCAAGAAGATTGTCGAGAAGGGTACCAATGCGCTTCGTGCTCGTGTGGCCGCACGCAAGGCCAAGGACCTGGCGAGGCGCAAGACCGCGCTGGATTCGGGGCATCTGCCGGGCAAGCTGGCGGACTGCTCTATGAAGGACCCGGAGTCCTGCGAGCTGTTCCTGGTCGAGGGTGATTCGGCGGGAGGTAATGCCAAGATGGGACGCAACCGCCGTTTCCAGGCCATACTTCCGCTGCGCGGTAAGATTATCAATGTCGAGAAAGCGCGTCTGGACAGGATTTTGTCCAACGAAGAGATAAAGACGATTATCACCGCACTCGGAGCCGGTATCGGAGGTGAAAATTTTAACAAGGAAAAACTGCGTTATTATAAAATCATCATCATGACAGACGCCGATATTGATGGCGCCCATATACGTACACTGATCCTGACCTTCTTCTTCCGTCATATGCGCGAGCTGGTCGAGTCCGGGCATATTTATATCGCAAATCCTCCCTTGTATCGTCTCAGTCATGGAAAGACCGAGCAGTATGTTTATTCCGATGACGAGCGCGACCGTTATCTGGAGAAAGTGGGACGGGAGAAGAAACTGGATATACAGCGCTACAAGGGTCTTGGTGAGATGAATCCGGATCAGCTCTGGAAGACGACCATGGATCCGGATACAAGAACACTTTTCAAGGTAACTCTCGAGGATGCCGCCGCGGCCGATAGGATATTCACGATTCTTATGGGAGATGTGGTGGGGCCGCGCAAGGAATTTATTCAGAAAAACGCCCAGTATGTGCGCAACCTCGATATTTAAACATGTCTAATCAATTCCAATGTATGAAGGGTACAATAGGAGCAAGCAGGGGAAATAAATCATGGTAATGGAACGAGAAAATATACTGCCGTTATCGCTGGTCGAGGAGATGCAGACCAGCTATCTTGACTACTCGATGTCGGTAATCACCGCGCGTGCGCTTCCCAATGTTGCCGACGGCCTGAAGCCGTCCAACCGCAGAATCCTGATCGCCATGAACGATCTTAACCTGACCCCGGGACGCGGGTTCAGGAAATGCGCCAAGATTGCCGGCGATACCTCCGGTAACTATCATCCTCACGGCGAGGGGGTGGTCTATCCCACCCTGGTCAGAATGGCGCAGGATTTCAATATGCGCTATACTCTCGTTGAGGGGCAGGGGAACTTCGGTTCTGTTGACGGTGATCCGGCGGCGGCCATGCGTTACACCGAGGCGCGTCTTACTCCGCTGGCGGTGGAGATGCTGGCCGACCTGGAGAAGAATACGGTTGACTATGTTCCCAACTATGACGAGACCCGTGAAGAGCCTGTTGTACTTCCCTCGAAATTTCCCAATCTGATCTGTAATGGTTCCTCGGGTATTGCGGTGGGCATGGCAACAAATATTCCGCCCCAGAATTTGAGCGAGGTAGTGGATGCACTGACTGAGGTTATCGATAATCCCGAGCTTCCCGATGAAGAGCTTCTGGGGCTTATAACCGCTCCTGACTTTCCCACGGGCGGTATCATATACGGGCGCAAGGGTATTCGTGACGCTTACCTTACCGGGCAGGGGCGCGTGATCGTACGCGCCAAGGCCAATACCGAAAAGCAGAAGAGCGGCAAGGAATCGATCATAATCTCCGAGATACCGTACCAGGTAAACAAATCCAACCTGCTTGAAAAAATTGCGCACCTGGTTTCGAATAAGGTTATCGAGGGTATCTCCGATTTGCGTGATGAGTCCGACCGTGACGGCATGCGTATCGTAATCGAGCTGAAGCGTGATGCCCAGGCTCCGGTAATCCTGAATCAGCTTTTCAAGCATACCCAGATGCAGACAACGTTTGGTGTCAATATGCTGGCGCTGGTTGACGGCAGGCCGATGACTCTGACATTGCGTCAGATATTAGACGAGTTTGTCAAGCACAGACATACGGTTGTTACCCGCAGGACGGAGCATGAACTGAAGCAGGCCGAGCACCGCGCCCATCTACTCGAGGGCTTCAAGGTTGCGCTGGATCATATCGATGCGATCATCACTCTGATAAGAAACTCCAATACTCCCGCCGAGGCCAAAGAGCGCCTGATGAAAGAATACAAGCTCTCAGATGTTCAGGCGCAGGCGATTCTGGATATGCGGTTGCAGCGTCTGACCGGCATGGAGCGCGAGAAGATCGAGGGCGAGTATCTGGATGTTATCAAGAAGATCGAAAAGCTTCAGGGTATCCTTAAGTCAAAGTCCAAGCGTATGAAGATTATCAAGGATGAGCTGGCGGAGCTTAAAAAGAAATTCGGCGATGAAAGACGCACACTGGTTACAGACGAGGAAGAGGAGATTTCGCTCGAGGACCTGATTGCCGAAGAGGATATGGTGATCACTATAACCCACAGCGGTTATATCAAGCGCATTTCGATATCCTCATACCGCCGTCAGAAGCGCGGGGGACGCGGTGTGATCGGTATGGAAACCAAGGAAGAGGACTTAATCGAACACCTGTTTGTGGCCTCAACCCATGACTATATACTCTTCTTCACCAACAAGGGTAAATGTTTCTGGATCAAGGTGCATGAGCTCCCGGTGGGCGGACGGCTTTCCAAGGGACGTCCGGTTGTGAATATGCTCAGCCTTGCCAAGGAAGAGACTATCTGCGCCTTCCTGCCGGTGCGTGAGTTTACCGAGGATACCAATGTTGTTATGGCTACCCGCAAGGGGCAGGTCAAGAAGACCGACCTGACCGCCTTCTCCAATCCGCGCAAGGATGGCATCATTGCTATGAGCCTGCCGGATAAATCTAAGGATGAGTTGATCGAGGTCGGCCTTACGGACGGCACAAACGAGATCATCCTGGCCACTCGTAACGGCCAGGCGATTCGCTTCTCCGAGGACAATGTTCGTACGATGGGACGCACTGCCTACGGCGTAAAAGGCATCAATCTCGGCAAGGGTGATTATCTTATCAGCATGGTGGTGGTCAACCGCATGACCACGCTTCTGTCTGTTACCGAAAACGGCTTCGGTAAACGTTCCGAAATAGCGGACTACCGAATCACAAACCGCGGCGGCAAGGGTGTGATCAATATCAAGACCTCTGCCCGCAACGGCAAGGTTGTGGCGGTGCGTGAGGTAGTGGATTCGGATGAGATGCTTATGATCACCAACAAGGGCATCGTGATCCGCTCTCATGTCGGAGCGATCCGTACTATCGGACGCGCCACACAGGGTGTGAAGCTGATTAATCTGGATAAGGGCGACAAGGTGATCGATGTGGCTCGTGTGGTATCCGACAAGGAAACCAATGGCCTTGATAAAAACGAACCGATCAACGGCGAAGCAGATACATCCGACGAAGACAGCGACACCGCCAAGGAATAGGTTGGTAACCCACATGAAATGTGGGTTTAGCTGACCATCCTGCTATGTCGGATCTGAAGAATAAATTTAGTATATGTGCCGCCGGGTTCCCCAACCCGGCGGTAAAGTTGCCAGGAAAGGGTTCCTGGCAACCACGATAGTATTAAATTAGATTGCCCATCTCTTTCGAGATGGGTTTCTATTAATCAGTTTTTTATTAAAAAAATAAGGCAGTAGGGCAGGTTTGCGAACCTGCCAAATAAGAATAGGCAGGAGCACAGGGCTCCTGCCCTACAAGTCATTTCATTCCTCCTGCCCACAAATCCGCTTGCCAAATTCGATTAGACATTATATATATCCTCTTCGAAGCAGGGAGAGTTTTTTATGGCCGCAATCTCTCTTGATGACAAAAACGAACTGTATTCATATTTCGCCCGCAATAAGTGGCTCTATATCTATAACATCGGCGACCTCGACGACTTCTTCTGGCCCTACACTAAATGGTATGGACTTAAGGACAACGATGACCTTAAAGCGGTAATCCTGCTTTATACCGGGCTTGCTGAACCGACTCTATTGGCGCTCTCGGATGAGATCGATCCGCTAAAGCAATTAATGACCGAAATCAGGGATAGTCTTCCCGGTAAATTCTATGCCCATCTCAGCCCGGGAGTGATCGATGTATTGAAAGAAGATTGCACTATCGAACCGCATGGAGGGCATTACAAGATGGGGCTTGTCGATCGTTCCAAGCTGGGTGGAGCGCCGAATGTGCTAATAAAGCGCTTCGATAAATCCGATCTGGGTGATCTGCGGCTGTTCTATTACCAGGCTTACCCCGGCAACTGGTTCGATGCGCGTATGCTTGAGACCGGGCATTATTATGGTGTGATTCGAAATGGACGTAT
>WJIM01000161.1 GCA_014730285.1 Candidatus Zixiibacteriota bacterium | reverse complement strand
TTATCAAGATCAACGACCCCGGTATCGCCGATCGGAACTTTCGTTTCCTCTTCGGCCATGGCGGTATCGGTTTCCTCTCCCTCAACTGCGCCGGTATCCATCGCTTCCTCTTCTTCTGCTTCGGCAGTCTCGGTCTCCTCCACTGCAATGGTATCCGGTTCTTCCATTGCGGTATCATCGGTCATGTCCCCGAGCGTATCGAGCCCGGTGCCGAATTCGGCCGCCAGAACCGCATCAATTTTCTCGATGGTCTGGTCGGTCACGGTAGGTGTTTCCAGGAAGCGGAATTCCAGTTTTGCAATCTGGGATATTTGTTTCTTGGCATCCGCCACTGAAATCGAATCTATACCCGGAATCTCGACCACGATTTGATTGTTCTTGCGCTTACGGATCTCTGGCTCGATAGTACCCATTCCGTAGATACGGTTGGAGATAATAGTCAGAGCCTGGTCGGCGGCGTTAGACGCCCCCTCGGACGACAGGTTAGCCACATCCGGCTCGAGCACAAGCCTCAGGCCTCCCTGAAGATCAAGACCAAGCTTGATCGACTGGCGGACCAGATTGGTGTAGCCCTCCGGGTCGGTTCTGCGCATCGTGGCCTTTTCATCCTCACTCATTATCAAAAGCCGAATGCTGGGGAGCAAAAAGAAAAACGACGCAATCAGAATGACCGCAATAGCCACAATTCTTACCGTTTCAGTTCTTCGCATTCAGATGCATTCCTCCTAACTAATTAACATAGAAAATTAGTCAGACAATATAGTATGAAATTGGATGATGTCAACGAAAATATGAGATATAAGAATTCCCGTACTTTCCTATGAGATAAAGGGTTTTGCGTCAATACCTTAGTATAATTGTCTGATTTTTAATGAAACTTTGGGCTATAATTAACGAAAAATAGTTCGATTATAATAATAGGGGCGGTATATGTCCGGAACTTGCATTTTCATTTGACTATTATATGTATGCAGGTTAATTTAAGCAGCCTTGGATTAATTTCATCTCTGGAGAACGTAAATGCTGAACAAAATTATATTATTTGTCTTCGCTTTGCTGGTGATCGTATCGGGCATATATGCTCTGAGGGACGATAAGGAATTTACCACATCCTCCGAGGAGGCTCATCGGCTTTACCTCGAATCCGAGGACCTCGTATACAAGCTTTATTTTATGGAATCCAACGAGAAACTGCATCAGGCTTTGGAACTGGATTCCAATTTCGCCATAGCGCTTATCACCCTGGCTGACCGCCTGCATATGTACAACAGGGTTGAGAAGCGCGATTCACTTTTGCAACGCGCCCTGGCGCAATACGACAGGCTCAAGGATTATGAAAAGCTCTACATCGATATCGTGAAAAATAAATTTGAGGGAAATCAGGAGGTTGTCCGCTCCAAAATCAAGGAGTATGTTAACAGATTTCCCAACCGTATAGAGGGACGTAATTTACTGGCCATATCACTCTGGGAACAGGGTGAGATAAAGCAGGCCATCGAAGAATACGAAAAACTGCTTGAAATCGACCCCGAATTCACCCCGGCTTATAACCATCTGGGCTATCTGGAATACAGCAACGGCAATTTCAACAAGGCCTTACGCCATTTCGACAAATATCTTCAGCTTTTGCCGGATCAGGCTAATCCGCATGATTCCCGCGGTGAAATCCTGATGGCTGTGGGACGTTATGACGAAGCTCTGGATGAGTTTAAGACCGCTTATCAGATCGAACCTCAGTTCGATTTTGTCCTCTATCATATGGCTGAAGCTTATATGTCAAAGGGTATGTTTTCCAAGGCCGACCAGATCTTCAGGAAAATCGAGGATCTTACCAACGAGCCACAGGACACGCTCAATTTAATGACAAACAAGGGGCGTTCATACTGGCGCAGATGGGATACGGACAGGGCCGGGATTATAGCCGATTCGCTTCTGCAATTTGCTGATAATAGAGAGTCTTTCAAATCGGCTCGATTCTGGGGATTTATTACATACGGCTTCTCTTATCTCGTAGATGACAATTTCGCTAAAGCGGAAGAATACAAGAATAAAGCCATGGAATTTATCGATCAATCTGCGGAAAAAGCCGACCTGGAGTCCGCAATAAGCTATAAGAGCTGGGCAGAGATACTTGAAGCCCACATAGATTTGAGGCGCGAAAATTATCAGGACGTGCTGGCCCTGGAGGAATTGATCGACAACAAGATGTTGTGGCGTCCCGACCAGAAAATTGATATAAAAAACCTACTTGCGCTGGCCTATTACAAACTGGGAGAAGAAGATAGAGCATTCAAAGCAGTTCAGGATAATCTGGAATTAAATCCCAATCATTACTACACTCAGATAGTTTTAACCCGGCTTTATGAATGGAATGATCAGACCGAGAAGGCGGCTGAAACGCTAAGGAATCTTCTCAGCGGGGTTTTCGCCAACGCCGATCAGGACACTCCTCTGATAAAGGATTTACAGTCCTGGCTTTCTGAACTGACTCCTCAGGCGGCACAGCTTTAAACCTTTGAATATTATCAAATTAGTATAGATGTAAAATCCGGGAACCTTCCCGGATTTTTAATTGTAAACATATTAAATATCTATTTACAAACCGGCAACTTTGATTATCTTATCCGCCTTATGCTTAAGAAACTGCCCGTACAAATAGTGATTTTGCTTCTCGCCGGGATAGCGCTTGGAGTCATCAATAACCTGATTTCACCAAATAAAATCCCCTGGGCACAGGAATACCGCGATGCATCCTCAATTACTCACAGCGATACGATCTGGCATCCCTTTTCATGGGAACCGTCCACCGATACCGCGTTCAAACTGCTTAATGCCGAGATGGCTTACAGAAAGTTCGTTAATGAACGAGTGGTTTTCGTAGATGCACGTTCGGCTGAGGAATATGCCGAGGGACATATAGAGGGCGCACACAATATCGATTTCGAATATGCCGACGACCAGACTTTTAACATGCAGATAGATTCCCTAAAGAAACTGGCCGATCCCTCAGACCCGATAATTACCTACTGCTCCGGAACCGAATGTGATGCATCGCTTCAACTGGCACGCTATTTATCCGATACGGAGGGATTTGAAAATATCCATATATTTTTCGGCGGCTGGACCTTCTGGACAGAAAATGATCTGCCGATCGAATCGGATATTCACTCTGAAGGAGAATCAGCAGAATGAAAGCCATTATCAAAAATAAATGGATCACATTTGCCGCCAGAGTCATAATGGCATTGGTATTTCTGTTTGCGGCATTCGATAAATTCGTTTATCCCCGGGACTTTGTGGGCGATGTCGGCGCTTATCAGATAGTGCCCGGAAGCCTCTTGAATCTTTCGGCAATCTTTCTTCCCGGCCTGGAAATCGTGATTGGATTGGCT
>WJIM01000017.1 GCA_014730285.1 Candidatus Zixiibacteriota bacterium | reverse complement strand
CGATTATAATTTACACTGCCTGGTAGTTTTCGGGTCCCATGAGGATGGTGAATTCGCGCAGGTAGCGCTCATCGAAATGATCTTTGGTCTCGTACATCAGCTTCAAAGCCGGATAAGTGCCCATAGCCGACTGATACACCCTCTCGGTAGTAAGCGCATCAAAAACATCGGCAATGGCGATAATCCGACCGTAGTCGTGAATCTGCCTTCCGGACAGGCCGCGCGGATAGCCGGAACCGTCAACACGTTCATGATGCTGTATGACCGGGATATGGGAGTCCTCGACCAGAAGATTTGACTCTTTTAAAAGCTGGTTGCCGATACCGGGATGTTTTTTCATAACCGCGAATTCGGCCGGACTGAGGGCGGATTTCTTCCTGATAATCCGTTCGGGAATTTTGGTCTTTCCCACGTCATGCAGAAGCGCACCCACTCCCAGCTCGTTGAGGCGCTTGTAATCCTTTATACCGATTTTCTGCGCCAGCGCTACAGTAAAAGTACAGACATTAACGGAGTGAGTATATGTATAATAATCGAATGATGTGATTTTGAGCAGATTCAGGAAAGCCTCGCGTCCCCTGAGAACATATTCGACAGTATTGCCGACCAGATCCTTGGAACGTTTGATATTTTCGCCCAGAGTCGGATTGGCGAGCACATCCTTAACAAGACTCTTGGAGGTCTCATACAGAATTCCGGCCTTTTTCGGCTCAGGCACCTTTTCGTCAGCCAAGATCGTATTCAGATTCTGTTCGATATAACGCTGATACAGTCTCTTTTCGGTGGGACGTATAAAAAGCCTCGTAACCTTGCTGTCCAAAAGCTTTTTACATGTGGACTCGGTGAAAGGCAGATTTTTGGAACGGTATAAAACCGGTTCGCTGGCAATCCTGATATAGAGATCAAAATCAAGAATTGAGTCGATCCGCAGTGTTTCCAAAAAGATTGGAAGAAATTCCCTGATGTTCTTCCCGGTTTGCCTGTTCTCTGTTATCAGCATATTATTTATATCGGTAAAAATATCCCCAATATTAAAAAGAATCCCGCTAAAATTGCGGGATTCTTAAACAGGGCAGGATGGATTAATCTTAAGAGGTATAACTTCTTACCATCAGCAGGACCGATTGCAGAGAAGTAGTAATATTCGTCAGGGTTTTGGAATACCGTTTTAGGAGTTCGGAATACTGCCAGCGCATGGAAAACGCTTTCTGCGGAAAATCGAACAGATCCAGAAGGCTTTTGCGATGGGTTTCCTCGATATATTTCACAACGTAATAGGGATAATCACCGACATCATGTTTGACCGTCTCGCCTTTCTTGATCTTATCGCGAACCTGTTCCACTTTCTCCAGCACTACCGTTCCGAAACACCAGGGTGTCATGAAAACCCCGAGGCTGTCGTTGGTTGTATAAAATTTCTTTATAGTAGCCAGAACGATTTCGAGCATCAATTTGCGGCTTCTGTAAAAAGCCTTCGCTTCCATTGAATCCTCGGGAGTGTCAGCGATCTTTTTCTGGACATCCTGATAAAGCGGTACTGTTCTGTCCCAGAGCTTCTCCAAAAAGCTGTAATATTCCCCTATATGCACTTTTACGCCCTCAGATATACTGACAATGTACCAGCCCTTCTCATCTCTTTTGATTTTGGGCTCGGGAATTTTGTCCAGTCTCTCTTCGGAAAATCCTCGTTTACATATGTTGCTCAGCATTGCTGACCTCCTTGGTACGACCTTTTGTTCTCACCCCCTATTTCAGCAACAGGTGTGCCATCAGAAATAAATTAGAGACGTCAAAATTCCGGCCTTAGTAGCTTTCAACTATTTTATTATCTATCAACGGGATAGCTCTATCATGCGGTTTTTAGCTATTATTTTCTATGTTTGCAGGTTTTTTAGACAAAGCACTTTTTTGCATTCTTCAGTGTGCATAAAAATGCATAAATGTTAACTGTTATGATCTTGCACATGCCCTCCGGATTGCTTATATATTTGCGTATGAGAGTTATGGCGATTGATTTCGGCACCAAAAAGATCGGTCTGGCCTTTACCGATCCGACCGTCAGCTTCGTATCACGAACGATGACTTTAAGGGTCAAATCGGATAAGGATGCGGCTCAAAAGGCTGCGGAATTTGTTAATTCCGAGGAAGTTCACAAAATAATCCTGGGATATCCGTTAAATGATGATGGTACAAAAAGCCAGATGACCGAAAAAGTGGAGGATTTCAGGAAACGGCTGGCGAAACTGGTGGAAATAGAGATCGAGTATTCCGATGAGCGCTATACTTCCGAGGAGGCGGAAAAATATCTGCATCAGGCAGGCAAAAGCATTAAGGGAAACAAGGACAGGATCGATTCTATAAGTGCGGCCCTGATTTTAAATGACTACCTTCAGGAGCAGACGGGCAGTACGACATGATAAGAGCGGCGGTTTCAATCTTAATCACTACATTATTAATGCTGACGATAATTTTTTATCTACCTCTGAATTTGCTGGCAAATCTGATCGGACTTATAAGGAGAGATAAAAGTTGAGAAAAATATTTCTGTTGATTCTCGTTATCGGATTTGCGGTTCTGATATACTTTAATGTCTATATCCGCGGTGATATCAATCCTTCAAATAAAAACATCTATCTCATGGTCAAGCCGGGGGATGGCGTGGGTAAGATACTGAACCGTGCCGACAGCCTCAATCTCGATATCTCCAAAACAGCGGCGAAATTATATCTGCGCCTTTACGGCGCGGAACGCAAGATCGCTCCGGGAAGGTATACGATCGAAGCCGATGATTCTCGTCTGGATCTTTTGAAACGTATTCGTAGCGGTGAAATAGATTATGTCTGGATCACTGTGCCGGAAGGTTTGACGGTTAATAGAACGATCGAGGTTCTGGCCCGACGTTCGGGACGAACGGTCGAGGAGTTTCTTGTGCTGGCAAACGATCCGGAGTTTTTGAATTCACTGCCCTTCTCGCCCGAGGGACTGGAGGGCTATCTTTTTCCGGAGACATACAAGGCTCCCTACTATGCTGACGCCGATTATCTGATTACTACTATGGTAAATGCACTCTATGAATTTCTGGACAGCGATCTTATGGCCCGTGCTGACGAGATCGGTTTTGATGTCGGGGAGCTTCTGACCTTCGCATCACTGATAGAAGCCGAGACTGCAGACATAGAGGAGATGCCGGTTATATCCTCGGTCTTTCACAACCGCTTAAAAAGAAATATGCTGCTTCAATGTGATCCTACGGTTATTTATGCACTGGGCGGACTGGACCGCCCGCTGTACACCAAAGATCTGAAGTACGACTCGCCTTACAACACATATAAATACAAGGGACTGCCGCCGGGACCGATCAATTCACCCGGACAAGATGCCATCCGTGCGGCGCTTCACCCGGACAGCACCAATTACTTATTTTTTGTAGCCGATGTAAACGGTAAACACATCTTCAGCGTTACCAATGCGCAGCATGAAAAAGCGAGGCAAGAGATAAAAAGAAAACGCCGCGCTCTGAATAATTAGGTAAGCGCTTCTATACTTCAATCACTTCGGACTCAGAAAATCAGCGAGTAAATCAATAAAACCGCCTGCAAAATAAATCCATACAACAATAGTTTTTGTTGACTACCTGTTAAGTAAAAAAGTAAATTGCTCGAAAATGAAAATAGTATAACAACCTTTACATATGGAGGAGGGTAGTCAATGCCTGCCAAAAAGAAAGCTGCAAAGAAAAAGACAGCTAAAAGAAAACCTGCTGCGAAGAAAAAAACGGCTAAGAAAAAAGTAGCCCGGAAAAAACCTGCAGCTAAAAAGAAGACTGCCGCAAGGAAAAAACCGGCCAAAAGAAAAACCGCTGCAAAAAAGAAGACAGCCAAAAAGAAACCTGCCAGGAAAAAAGTAGCAAAAAAGAAGACAGCTAAAAAGAAACCTGCCAGGAAAAAAGTAGCGAAGAAGAAAACAGCCAAAAAGAAAACAGCGACAAAGAAGAAAACTGCTAAGAAAAAGACAGCTAAAAAGAAAACGACCAAGGCCAAAAAGACAGCCAGGAAAGCTGTAAAGAGAGCTAAGAAGACCGCCAAAAAGACTGTGAAGAAGGCAAAGAGTGCTGCCAAAAAAGCCAAAACTAAGGCTAAAAGGACTGTCAAGAAGGCACGCAAGACTGCAAAGAGAAAAACGACCAGAAAGAAAAATTAGTCTGGCGTATCAGAATATATCCAAAAGCCGCCCTGGGGCGGCTTTTTATTTTGTTTTCTTAAAATTCACATGGACTGTTACTGAATCTTGACAAAATGTATTTTTCTTGTAGATTCTCTGCGTCGGAGAAAATTTTATGGCGATATCATCTGAAGAAGTAAGAAAGATTGCCTGGCTCGCCAGACTGAGGTTTGAGCCGGATGAAATAGAAAAGTACAAAGAGGACTTATCTAAAATTCTCGACTATTTTAAAATACTGGATGATATCGATTCTTCAGGTATAGAATTCACTAAATCCGCCAATAGCGCTCCACTTCGCGATGATATTCCGTATCAGTCGCTGCCTAAAGTGGAGGCATTAAAAAATGCTCCGGCTGTGAAGGACGGAATGTTTAACGTTCCAAAGGTGATATAACCTTGCGTATTTTGGGTGTAATACCTGCTCGTTACCAGTCGAAAAGATTCCCCGGGAAAATACTCTTCAAAATCAAAGGTAAGCCTCTGATCCAATGGGTATACGAAGGCGCCAGGCGCAGCCGTCTGATAGACCGTCTGATAATTGCCACTGATGATGAGCGGATTGCGGAATGTGCAGAGGATTTTGGAGCCGAGGTATTTATGTCGAGGAGCCGTCACAAATGCGGCTCGGAAAGAGTGGCTGAGGCGGCCGGGAAATTCAAATACCCCCTCGTGGTCAACATTCAGGGGGATGAATATTCGATCCGGCCGGAAATTATCAGGGCCGCCGTAAATGCTGTAAAATCAAGCACTAAAACATGGGCTGGAACGGTCGCATTTCCCCTGAAAAATACTGACGACATCAAAAATCCCGACCTTGTAAAAGTTATTGTTGATAAAGATAAAAATGCGCTTTATTTTTCCCGCTGTACGATTCCCCATAATGCTGAGAACAAAACAGGACGTACGCAATATTTAGGTCATATTGGGGTCTATGCTTTTAGAAACAAATACTTGCAGAAATTCGCCGGTTTGAAGCAGATGCCCCTCGAAAAGGCAGAAAAGCTGGAGCAATTAAGAATCCTTGAACATGGCGGTAAAATCGTTGTTGCAATTACTAAAATCAAAACTCTAAGCATCAACCGCCGTACTGATATCAGAACACTGAAGAAATAATAATAAATTACGGGATTTTGTATTATGGCGGCAGATTCACAGACTAAATACATCTTTGTAACCGGAGGAGTGTCATCGGCCCTGGGCAAGGGAATCGCCTCCGCCTCGCTCGGCCTTTTACTTAAAAAGCGCGGGCTGAAAGTAAACATAATGAAGCTCGATCCGTATTTGAATGTCGATCCGGGCACAATGAATCCGTTTCAGCACGGCGAGGTGTTCGTGCTCGATGACGGTTCTGAGACCGATCTGGACCTCGGACACTACGAGCGTTTTATCGATGAAAACCTGACAATCGATAACAATGTCACCTCGGGAAGCATCTACAACACGGTCATTTCCCGTGAGAGAAAAGGTGACTACCTGGGCGCAACAGTGCAGGTAATTCCGCATATTACCAACGAGATCAAGGACCGTATCCGTAAGCTGGACAAAATCAACGGTCAGGTTGATGTTGTGATAATCGAGGTCGGCGGTACTGTGGGCGATATCGAGGGCCTTCCGTTTCTGGAGGCCATAAGGCAGATGGGACTCGAGGAAGGTACCGATAACACGGTCTATATCCATCTGACTCTGGTGCCTTACCTTGAATCAGCCGGCGAGATCAAGACCAAACCGACGCAGCATTCAGTTAAGGCGTTGCGCGAGATCGGAATTCAGCCCAATATTCTGCTCTGCCGCACGGTCAAAGAACTCAAGCCCGAGGTCAAGGAGAAGATCGGGCTTTTCTGCAATGTCTCCCCCACTGCCGTAATACAGGATATCGATTCGTCTACAATATACGAAGTCCCCCTCCTCTTACATGACGAGGGTATGGATGATCTGGTAACCCAGCATCTGAAACTGTTCTGCCGCCCGCCTGATCTGAAGGATTACCGCAAGATGGTAGCCAGGATCAAGAATCCCAAGCATAAAGTACGGATCGGTATGTGCGGCAAATATGTTAAACTCAAAGACGCTTACAAATCCATTATCGAAGCTTTCACTCATGCCGGCGTCGAAAATGATACAGAGGTAGAGCTGGTCTGGGTCTCCTCCGAAAATATCAAACAGAATGGTCCGGAGATTTACCTTAAGGGCTTGGACGGCCTCCTGATTCCGGGTGGTTTCGGCGAGAGAGGTATTGAGGGCAAAATCGAGGCAATCGAATATGTGAAGGATCACAAAATACCGTTTTTTGGAATCTGCCTGGGAATGCAGTGCGCGGTAATTGCGATTGCGCGCCAGGTTCCGGGTATGGAGGATGCCAACAGCTTCGAATTCGACCGCGAGACCGATCATCCGGTGATACACATGATGCCGGATCAGGAGAATGTTACCGAGATGGGCGGTACGATGCGTCTGGGCAAGTATGTTTGCAATCTGGCCCGCGATTCACAGAGCCACAAAGCCTACAAGAAAGACAAGATTAACGAGCGCCACCGCCATCGCTATGAATTTTATAATAAGTACCGCGATGTACTCGCCAAGCAGGGTATGAAGATCGCCGGACTTTCGCCTGATAAGAGGCTTGTTGAAATAATCGAACTCAAGGATCATCCCTGGTTCGTTGGCGTTCAATTCCATCCGGAACTGAAATCACGGCCGTCATTCGCGCATCCTTTATTCCGTGAATTCGTGGCGGCGGCTTTAAAATACAGCAAATCAAAATTCGATTCAGGTTCCGATATTCCGATTTATGCCAATGCCGATGAAGATAAAAATTCATGATTTCGAGATCGGCATGTCCGAACCGCTGGCATTTATAGCGGGGCCATGCGCAGTCGAATCCGAAGATATTCTTATGAAGACTGCCGAGGAGCTTAAACGGCTCTCGGCAGTTTATAAATTCCCGCTCATTTTCAAGTCATCCTATAAAAAGGCCAACCGTACCTCGGCAGATTCGTTTTCTACTATTGGCATACATGAGGCGCTTAAACTTCTTGAGAAAGTCAAAATCGAATTCGAGATACCGATTTTGACCGATATCCATACTTTAGATGAAGCTGTTACTGCCTCAGAAGTTGCCGATATTCTTCAGATTCCGGCTTTTCTGTGCCGTCAGACTGATCTGATAATGGCCGCCGCTGAGACAGGGCGTGCCATTAATATCAAGAAGGGACAGTTTATGGCACCGGAGGATATGAAAAATGCCGCTGAGAAAGCGGTTTCGGCGGGGAATGACCGGGTTATGCTGACTGAACGTGGCACCACATTCGGCTATCATAATCTCGTGGTGGATTTCAAGTCGCTGGTGATCATGCGCAAGCTGGGTCATCCTGTGGTCTATGACTGCACACATTCGGTACAGCTTCCCTCGGGCGCGCAGGGAATATCGGGCGGTCAGCCGGAGTTTATCCTGCCGCTGGCTCGTGCAGCGGTGGCTGTGGGATGTGATGCGCTCTTTATCGAGACTCATCCCGAACCGTACAGAGCGCTCTCGGACGCCAAAAGCCAGCTTCCACTCGACGAGATGGAAAACTTCATCAAGAACATCAGAACCATATGGGAAAAATAATATGCCTGCACTGAAAAAAAGTGAGCTTTTGAAAAAGCTCGAGAAGATTAAGCTTTTGATAATGGATGTTGACGGTGTTCTCACAGATGATAAATTATATATCGGTCCCGAGGGCGCGGAATTCAAACGTTTCGATATCGGGGACGGTCTGGCGACATGGTTCGCACGGCAGATCGGTCTGGAACTGGCAATTATATCTTCGCGCCAGTCACCAGCCACAGAAAGCCGTGCCAACGAACTGCGCATAAAAAATCTCTATCAGCAGCATGATAAGATAGCATCATACAAAGATTTGAAAGAAAAAACCGGATGTACTGACAGCGAGATCTGTTTTATCGGTAACGATCTTCTTGATCTCGAGCTGGCCCAGATGGTGGGCGTGGCGGTCTGCACCGCAGATGGAATAAAAGAGTTGAAAAAAGTCTGTCATTATATTACAGAAAGAGATGGCGGCGACAGCGCGGTACGGGAATTGATCGAGCTGATTATGGAATCTCGCGGGATTAAGCAAGAGGATTTGCTCAAGTGAGCCTTGAGATTGCAAAAGAGATTATACGCAAGGAATCGCAGGCTGTCAGCCAGCTTGCAGATAAGCTTGACGAGAATTTCGAGAAAGCGGTTGAGCTGATATACAACTGCAAGGGACGCGTGATAGTAACCGGCATGGGCAAGTCCGGGATTATCGGCCGCAAAATCACCGCAACATTTAACTCCATTGGCACCCCGGCGGTCTTCATGCATCCCAGCGAGGCGATTCACGGCGATCTGGGGATTGTGCGCAAGGAAGACGTTGTCCTGACTATCTCCAAGTCGGGCGATACGGATGAAATCTTCGAGCTTTTGATACCATTCAAAAGAATGGGTGTGCCGGTTATATCGATCATCGGCAACAAATCCTCACAACTGGCTAAATCATCGGACTGCTTCATAGACGCTTCTGTAGATCAGGAAGCGGAATCGTACAATCTTGTGCCGACCTGCTCGACAACTGCGGCTCTTGTAATCGGTGATGCCCTCGCTATCGTACTTCTCAAGAAGCGCGATTTTTCCCCCGAAGATTTCGCGCGGCTTCATCCGGGAGGAGCGCTGGGACGCAAGCTGCTGCTTCGGGCGGAGGATTTGATGCATACCGGCCAGGAGATTCCGACCGTAAAGCTCAACTCCTCGATTCAGGAAACTATCCTGGAGATGACCTCCAAGCGGCTGGGTACCACATTTATCCTCGATTTTGATGGCAGGCTGGCGGGGATATTTACCGACGGTGATCTCAGGCGTCTGGTGGAAAAAAACGACAATTTTATGGGCAAGACAGCGGGTGAGATTATGATTGCCTCGCCCAAGACTGTTTCCAAGGATGAGCTGGCTGACAAGGCGCTCAATATGATGGAATCCTTCCAGATAACCGCCCTGCCGGTTGTTGACAGTGACAATTATCCGATAGGCATTCTGCATATCCACGACATCTTGAAGCGGAAGATCGTCTGATATTATTTTCCCCAAAAGATTTGAACTTTTGCCAAAATTGAGTTATAAAAGGGGTGAGGAGAGTGTATTTGATATGAAGATATTGTTGAAAATAGCAGTTTTATTCTTAATGGTTGGGCTATTGATTCTATCCTGCTCGGGTGAGAAACCCAAATCTACGGATCAGACCAAGAAGGCACCCACAACCGAACAGGTACTGGTCGATTCCAAGATCACCCTTCTCGAGGAGGGGCTGACCACCGCGGTTATCGACGCCAAGTATATCGAAAAGCGTTTCGGCGAGAAGAATACGATGGCCCGCGAGATCACCGCTTATTTTTATGATTCCACCGGCGCTATGACCTCATGGCTGGTGGCCGATTCCGGGTTCGTTAATGAGGACGAGAATATGCTCAATGTTTTCGGCAATGTCGAGGTTACCTCCAGAGACAGCGTCAAGCTCTATACCGAGACTTTAAGCTGGGACCAGAGCATGAACAGCGTGGTAAGCAAGGATTATGTCGAGATACATCGCGGCGAAGGTGTGTATCGCGGTTATGGTCTGGTTACCGACCGCAACCTTAAGGAATTCACCATTAAAAAGCAGGTTTCCGGCCGCATCAAAAACCTTCCCGGCAAAGAAGAATAAGATAATTAGCTTAGTGCTTTTATACTGTCATTCTAAGGGAGCGCAGCGACCGAAGAATCTCTCATGAATCAAACAAATTCTTCGCTTTGCCCAGAATGACATTACCTTGCCACAGTCTTTTTCGATAAACCCACCAACAGGTGTACGGCATCAATCGATCAAGACAGACTCGGGGACGTCCTCCTCTTTTTCGGGGAGCCTGTAATAGTCGCCGCGTTCACGTACAACCTTTTCAAGCCAGCTCTCGGGGTAGCCCCTTTCCTTGGGACGGCCCTTTTCGTTTTTGACATAGCCGTCATTATACTTCACGATCAAATACTCGCCCAGCTCACGCCATCTATCCACGACATTCTCGGCATTATCGACCGAGTAACGCGTAAGAAATTCGATCATTAGATCATGGTCGGATTCGCTGAATCCGAGCGCCATCTGCTCTATATGCGGCTGCATGTTTATGTAGTATTCCTCAAGCTCGGCCTGAACCGCCTGGATGTCCTTGATCATATATGAGTATTTCAGGTTGCAGAAATTTGAGACGAAATTAAACACCCACCATGCCGACTCCCAGGTGAAATCCTGCAATGATCCCACTGCATACGATTTTGGAATCTCGGTAATACCGCAGTAAAGCGGAGTGTAGCAGGTAAACCAGGTGTCGTCAACTCCGTACCAGAAAACACCGCCAATCGGATCGGGCAGCCATCCCCGTGACTGCGAGACAAACGAAAATCCGGTCTGCTGAGTGGAGATAGGACGTTCCCACATATAGGTCACGCTGTCGACCTGCCATTCCATCGGACGCCACCTGTAAGGCGTATTATAAGGCCCGGCATCGACACCTTCGGTCATATCAAAGGGCGTGCCCTCATAATGATCGCGCATCAGCGAGAAGACGTTGGAAAGTGAAAGCTTCTCATCGGGCTTTATCCAGAGCGGGTATTCCTCGGCTTCCTCGACCGCACGATGGTAGTCGGGATCGAATTCCTGCGAGGGCGCGGCGCGCCTGAATATACTCCAGACCCGTGTATCGGCATATTTGTGGTTAGCGGGCGTATCCGGGCAGTAAGCCTTGCGGAAGCTGAATGGCCTGCCCGATTCCGGATCGTAGAAATCCTGCTCGACCGCGAATTCGATAACATTATCGGAATAAAGGCAGTTCTCGGGATCATCCAGCGGAAATTCGCCGATACGGGCCTTGTTGGCGTGGGCCGAGATATAACCGTCGGGGATACGCCTGGCCACCCAGACCGCCCCGGTATTGCCCGGGCCCATACCGCTCATCTCCATGATCCAGGCCTCTTCGGTATCTGCAATCGAGAATGATTCGCCGGTTGAGCGGTAACCGTATTTCTCGACCAGATCAGTCATGACCACAATCGCCTCGCGCGCGGTTTTGGCACGCTGAAGAGCCAGGTACATCAAGTCCCAATAGTGCAGTATTCCCAGGGTATCCTGAAGTTCTTCGCGGCCTGTGAATGTGGTTTCGCTTATTGCCAGTTGGTGCTCGTTCATCATATCAACTACAGCATAGGTGTGCGGGACCTGATGGATTTTTCCGCGCACGTTACCATGCCAGTCCTTGATTTCAAGTGAATCATCGTCATGATCCTCGGCCGGAGTGTATTCCAGATGCGGATGGAACTCGCCATCACATGTGTAGGTAATCATAACCGAACCGTCAGCCGAGGCATCCTTCGTAACCAGAAGGTTGGTACAGGCATAAACTGCCGAAGCCGAGAGCAGTACCGCCAAAACTGTAGAAACTATTAACGATTTTTTCATATCTGCCATCTCCTTAGTGAATTGTCTATTATATGATTACGATTTCATATCCAATATCAGCGCAAATATCCCGTCTGATTCAGACAAATTTATTATAATTGTCTAATATTCGCAATAATTTCTTGACAAATCGAGTAAAGAAGCTATTTTACAATCGATAGACTGCTACCGTAAAGTATACTTATCGCATAAAGGATTAATCTCAGGGATTAATGCTATCGTTTTAGGCGTTTTAATTTAACCTTTTATTCGGGAGGAGATATGTCTAAACGATGCCCATCGAAAGCTGTGGGGAAAATATCCACAGCTGTAGTGATTTTTATTCTTCTCATTTCTTTCAGTTTCATTTCGAGCGGCGTTTATGCCGGTGTACAGGGAGATATCAAGGTCAGTATCCCGGAGGGGGATTTTGCATTTTTCGGAACGAACATTTCCATTCCTGTCGTTCTGGAAAATAATACCGATATCCAGATCGGCGGATTCGAATTCATGATTAAGTACGATACCACTGTCCTGGAATTTTTGGATATCAACCTTGATCCGATAGACGGCTGCAACTGGAATCTTCTCGGACATCATACCGAGCTTTCAGGCGTCGAGAAAATATATGCGGTCCCGGGCGCGGGTCCGCTGGGATGTGATTTCACCAATGGTATCGACACTCTCTGCTTCCTGGAATTTTATGTTATTGTCGATTTCGATAACGAGTGCCAGGATTTTCCGATAAGATTTTACTGGACCCAGTGTACGGATAACACGCTTATCAATACAACGGGCGATAGCCTGTTCCTGTCTGACCAAGTCTACGATCTATATACCGAGCAATTTATCCAGCAGGATGATGTTTTGCCTACTATCCACGGCGCTCCCGACTCATGCTACAATCTTGCCGGCGGCGCCGGAAAATACAGGCTGGTGGATTTCTACAGCGGTGAGGTTAAGATCGTATGTCAGTATGTTCCGGATATTACCGGAGACTTGAACATGAATAACCTTCAATATGAAGTTGCAGATTATGTTCTGTTTCAAAACTACTATCTTAATGGGGTAGAAGTTTTTGTGATAAATCTCCAGGGACAATTGCAGGCGACGGATTGCAATAAGGATGGCGTGTATCCCACTCTGCGCGACCTTGTTTTCATGTATCGAGTTATTATCGGAGACATTAATCCATTGCCCAAAATGGGCGCTGATGGCAACAAGCTTTTCCCGCCTACTGCGCTGTTTGTCCAAGATACACTGGCGCAGGAAGTACATCTTGTATTCCCGGACAGCCTGAATGCTATACATCTGATTTTTGACGATGAGATTGTGCCGACTTATAACGGTCCCGGTGATTTTGCTTACGCATTTGACGGATCAGTTACCCGTCTTTTGATTGCACCCTGGTTTGGCGGAAATGACGACGCGGTATATCAGGGACTGCTTTTTTCCTATACAGGTAATGGTCTGATCGACAGCTCCGATGTCGCCGATTGGGAGATGCGTAATATTAGCTCTTCCGTTCAGGTGATCGGCGGGGAGCCGATG
>WJIM01000160.1 GCA_014730285.1 Candidatus Zixiibacteriota bacterium | reverse complement strand
TTTGCCAGATAACGGCAGAGTGTCGATAATAGGATCCTGAGAATAATCACCGAAGAATCCCTTCATCATGCCAAAGCCGGAATTGTCCAGATAGTCGATCACGCCGCTGAACTGGCCATGCCCGGTTCCGCACACCGGACAGAGGCGTGGATCATCATAGTACCATGAACCATAAAGACGCGCAATCACCTGATCTGTGATATATCCGCTCAATTCTCCGGAGAAAAGACGCTGGTTATCATTGGTTGTCCAGAAGGTGCCATGGAAATAGCCGATCGTATCGCCGTCATGCTCGAACCAGAGGCCGTTGAAGGTTCCCTCGTAGCCGCTTAAATTGCTCCTGATCCAGTCCCCGCTCATAGTTCCATAATCGCAGGTATTGCTCCAGGGCGGATTTACCGACCCATCATTTACGCCGGAGGTATTGCCGGTTCCATCTGAATGTTCCGTAAGTTTGCCGGGCTCATCCGACGACACCACACTCTCATTACTGCAACCGGAAATAATAAGAGCGAAAAGCGTAAGAGCAAAGATCAAATATCTCATAGAATCCCTCCCTGTAGAGGATGAAATCATTTTCATTTTTATCAAGATGCCAATCTACGTATATTTTAACATTATATCTCTCAAATGCAAGATCTTTTGATATTTTAAGCCAACATATAACGAACTGGTTCACATTATATAAAAAAGCCCGCCCATTTCGGGGCGGGTCTTTTATGGTCAATTTATTTGTAGTTTAGCAATCCGGGATATCATCACCGTCGGTGTCGCAGGGAGCGTTGCCGCCGATGAAGGTGTAGTTGATGATTACGACCACATCGGAGATATTGACGTTGCCATCACAATTCGTATCACCGGATTCAAGCGGATCGGGAGCTGCTCCGCCGATAAAAACGTAGTTTGTAATTCTGACGGCATCGGAGACATTCACAGCGCCGCTGGCGTCAGCATCGCCGCAAACATACTGATCTTCCTTGGTCGATACAATTACCGACATATAATCATGCAAGGTCGGATTGTAATACACATAGGAGCCGTCCGGGCCGCGCTCGGAATAAAGCAAAACAGTGAACTGGCCATTGCCGTCAACAAAATGGTCGAAGTCGGAACGGATATGCTTTTCAAGGTAACCGTCACGGTTTCCGGCCCAGTTATCCATAAAACGGTTCTGGTCGAACAGGCCCTCGCCGTCGCACCATTCCCCGGCAGTATAATCCCAGACATACATTTCCATCATCGAACACTGATCGGAATAGCCCTCCCAGAAGACCTCGATATCATCAATCTCCGCCAGGTCATCGGTTAAAGTAAATTCGAAAATATGCGTTGACTCCCAGCCATTATTGGGATCCATCGATTTATAGCGGTTGGGATCGTAATCATTGCCGGTAGCATCGGAGGCCGCAATCCTGGCGTATGAGCCGGATATTAGACTCTCTATTTCGGTACTTACCGGTGTGCGGTTGCCGCTGATCGACGACCAGCTCGAGGTCTGATCACCGTAGGCGAATTTGTCCACGCCGGCGCCGGTGGAAAAATCGTAAAGTGTCTGCTGGCAGGATGCTATTTCGAATGAACCTGTACTCACTGCTTCGTACTCATCACTGTCCTGCGAAACAGCCACGACCTTTACTCTGCACTGTTCGGCAAAGATGTCCGGTACAGTCCAGTCATAACTTCCGGTATCGGGCACTGTGTCGATTAGGGTATAATTGGTGCCATCATCGGTGGAATAATAGAGCACCACTTCATCAAGCGCTTCATTATCGGTATCGGTGCATTCCCATTTAATCGTCTCCACCGTACCTCCCGCAAAAAGCTCTCCCCCGTCGGGCCAGATAACATGACCCGAGGGCGCGGGATCTTCATAAAGCGGCACCTGCATGGTAATGCAATGCAGCGCCCCGGCAGCCCAGATTATATCGTATGAATCTATTGGGATGATTTCAACCGAGGGCCCGGCCGCGGCTTCCCATGCCGCCAGCGCTACTGAGTCCTCATCGGCGTATGTGGGATAACTCGGCCCATAAACAGGCACAAGGATTCTGTCGCTTACGCGCAGGGCATTGGTGTAAGTCCAGTGAGTCAGGTAACCTGTGGAGGGATGATTAGAATTCCAGGCCGGTGTGCGATGCACCGTATAGCCGAGACTTTCCATGTACGGCACGGCATTTTCTGTAATTGCAATGGCTGTAGCATTGGAGCCCGGCAGGAATTCAGATATAATAACATCATCCTCATCGACAATATAAAACCACATGTCAATATGCCCGGTACCGTCAACACTGAACGGAAGCTGGGGCATCATATGCAGGGTATCTATTCCCTGATATTTTTGATAAAGCTCGGCAATAAAATTCGGGTCGAATCCCTCGCTGCTGGGATTATCGAGCTCGACCAGAGCGGTCACGAAGCCGTTACGGTTCTTTCCCGGCTGGAAGTTTCCCCCGGAGTAGTACAGACCCATATCATAAGTGGGAATCTGGAAATGATCCGTACCCACGAGTTCGGGAACAAAGTTATCCAGAGTTCGTGTGGGGTAATACTGGCTGTTGACGAGGGCCAGAGTATTATCCTGCCAGATGAAATGCGGGCCGTAATCCCTGATCCAGAGCGCATCCATCGGCTCTACAATAAACTCCACCTTACTCATATCCGCACCCGCAGATGAAAATGCGGAATAAGCGCTGCTTTGCTGTGATGAGTTTGTAACACAGACATAAGCGATATCATCATAGGCCGGATCGGATGTCAGGGCCACCACCATATCCGTTACAACTCCATCCCAGGCTGTGGAGAAATAGCTGAAGAGCACCCCGCGTGAGGCCGAGTATTCCGGCGGGGATTCTATATAACCGGTAGTTGGCATATCTTTCAGGGCCTCCAGGCTGACCTGTAATGGTTCCAGAGACTGCTTATCGTTATAGGGCGTCCCCCCGTCTCTCCATCGAGGTAACTGACCCAGTTCGGCTTGCTTATCCTGTTCGAATCCGTTGAAGCCGTCTTTCTGCTGGGCCGCAAGCGGAAGGGCCAGCAAAAGCGACAGCAAAATTGCCGCTGAAATGATTAATTTTGATCTTTGCATAAACGTTTGTATCACGGACAAACCTCCTGAGTTGAATAATATTTGAATCAAGGTTGGGATAGATATCAAGCTACGGGACCTCTGAAAAGTCTTGAGAACTATGA
>WJIM01000016.1 GCA_014730285.1 Candidatus Zixiibacteriota bacterium | reverse complement strand
TTTGTAGCCGAGGGGAATGTGTATCTATTAGAGCTCAGCGACGGTTCCAGGGCCAAGATTCGTATCAAGCAGGTCGACAGCTCCGCTTTTAAGAAACAGGTAATATTTGATTATATATATTTCGGGCAGTAAGCCCCGGGTGCTATGCCGCATTTTTATGAAAGGTACTACTCGTTAGACCTAAGAAAGAGCGCCGACTTCGGGCCTTCCAAAGAGGTCTATACACTGACCTGCCGTCTTTTCTCCTACGGCGCTGTCAAGGACACAAAGAATCTGCTTCTGACTCCCGGTGTTGATGAGCGCAAGAATTTTACTCAGTGGTCTTCCTTGAATGAGATGCTTCAGAATTCCAATGTCCTGATATTCTCCTTCGATGATTTGCGAACTTTTTTTCCATCCTCCGATCTGGAGAAATTGACAAGCTCATTAAGAAAGCAGAGCATAGAAATTAAAAAGATCTGCGAGTTATTTATCCAGAGCCGCGATTTTTATTCTACCAACGATCTCGATGCCTGGCTGAATGAAATTCTCAGGCTCAAACCGACCGAAGAAAAGCCCTCAGCCGACAAACTCCTGGAAAAACTCGGCAAATTGGTGATCGGCTTCGATTCCGGCCTCAGGAAATCGGTGGTCAGCCTGTTGTGGCCTGTATACCCCCGTATGGCCGAATGGCTCGACAGTCTAAAAGAGCAGAGACGCGAGATGCCCAAAAAGCTGGCCGATGAATTCCCGGTACATTTCCTAAAGTTCAAAGAGAATGAACCGGTTGAGGTTGAAGACGATCCGATTGAAGAAGTATTCGCGAATGGCGGAAGGCTGGCAGAGCTTATAGAGGATTACGAGTACCGTCCCGAACAGGCCAAAATGTCGCGCCTCCTGATGCGCGCTATTAAAAACGATGAATTCTTTGTGGCCGAGGCCGGTACCGGTACCGGCAAATCTCTGGCTTATCTTGTGCCGGCAATTATGCACGCCTCCAAACAGGGTAAGAAGGCAGTTGCGGCAACATATACGAAAACATTGCAGGCTCAGCTTCTTTTTAATGATTTGCCTCTGGCGGCCAGGGCCTGCGGACATCAATTAACGGCCGCGCTTTTGAAGGGAAGAAGCAACTATTTATGCTTGTTGAAGAAGGCAATGCTCAAATCTCGCGCATCATCAGAGGTTTTGCCCGAAGACTTCTTCAGCCTGGCAAAGGTCGAGGTCTGGGAGTCAATGACCAGAAGCGGCGACCTGGCCGAACTGGGTCTCGAAAACAAAAATATGCTGCGGGATATTTATGCCGACTCTAATTTTTGTCTCAAGCAGGCCTGCCAGTTTTATAATAAATGCTACTTTTTTAAGGCTCGAAAGCAGGCTTCCAGGGCTATGCTTACCATTGTCAATCAGGCTTTGTTTTTCACCGATGTGCTGGCCGAGGGTTCGATCATCGGAAACCGCGATCTGGCAATCTTCGATGAGGCGCATCGACTCGAGAAAACCGCCACCTCGCATCTGGGCGGAGAGCTCGACCGCTTTTATCCGCTCAATGTTATGAACGAGCTTTATCTGCGGCGTGAAAAGGAGCAGTCGATTTTACTCCGGGTGCAGAGCATGGTTGAGAGGAATGTGAGCGCTGAAGATGAGTTCCCCTTCGGACTTTTCAAGCGCGTACAGGATGGTCTGGAGGCGGCCCGTAACGATTTAAACGAGCTTTTTGAAGATATAAAAAACTTTCGGCAGGAAAAGGGCTTTCGCGCCGGTACTTTTACCTTCAAGAAGATATTCAAGCAGAAAGGTCAGTTCCACAGCCGTATTCTACAGCCCCTTGAGGAATTCAAGATTTCCATGCAGAAGCTGGTATCCAATCTGGCAGATCTGTATGCCGCTGTCGATACTCTCGATCTTGAGCAGAACTCTCAAATCACTGCCGAGGAGCTTAATCGAATCAGCGGACAGCTTACCGATGTCTCGCGTGTGGTGAATACGATTTATGACTGCGACAGCGAGCGATATGTTTTCTGGCTTGAAATCTCCGAACGAGGTTTCAGCAAGATAGCTTATGCTCCGCTCGATGTCGGCCCAGAGCTTGAGGCAATGATATACAGGCGCTATTCATCGATTCTTTTTACCTCGGCCAGCCTGAGCGTTGAAGGCTACTTCGATTTCTATGAAAAATCGGTGGGACTGAATCTTTTACCTGAGGGAAAAGTCATACGCAAATCCTTTGGCTCATCCTTCGACTTCTTCTCGCAGATCGAATTCTTCTGCCCGGTTTATCTGCCATCTCCAAAGGCCGATTATTACTCCCGTTCACTGGCCGCCTTCATAGGTAAAATCCTGCCGGTAATACGTAAAAAATCGCTGGTTTTGTGCACATCCAATCAGCTTCTGATGGACCTTTACAATAATACCGGAAAGGGCCTGCGCTCATCGGGATTCGAGGTTCTGGGGCAGGCGATTTCCGGCAATCCGGAATATGTGCTTTCGACATTTAAGAAATCCCGGCTGGGAGTGATCTTCGGAACCGACTCCTTCTGGGAGGGAATCGATTTGCCCGGCACTCAGCTCGAGGCGCTTCTGATAACCCGTCTGCCTTTTGCAACTCCTACCGATCCAATCGAGGCCGCCCGCATGGAGCAGATCGAGAAGTCCGGCGAGAACTCATTCGTTACCTACTCTCTTCCCAATGCAGTCCTGAAGTTCAAACAGGGCTTCGGACGGCTGATTCGTCAGAAAACCGATACGGGAATAATTATAGTTACTGATAACAGGCTTATTAAAAGCAATTTCGGACAAATATTTCTCAATTCCGTGCCTACCGAACTGAATATAGTCTATAGCCAGGATGAATTCCTGGACAAACTTCAATCCATAAAATAAGCATGTATTTTTGGAATGTGCTCTACCTGCATGGCCTATCGAGGAAGCTATGGTATGGAGATGTCATTCTGGGCGTAGCGAAGAATCTGCTTAATTCGTGAGAGATTCTTTCCCCGGTGTCTTCAAAGCGCAATTTCTGCGAATTTTTATAGGGGAAAAAGTATGCAATTTTAACTTGCATTCTCATAACTATCTGATAATTTAGAAATTTTTCGGAAACAAACTCTCCTGGAGTGCATTATCAATAATGTCCGGCGGCATTTCATTAACTTCAGGGGCGTGCTTCAGTTCCGCTTGAAATTTGAACGCTTATTGCTTTCCGACGTCATTAAATGGGAATATTAACCATTCCTGTTTGTATAATGTCTGGAGGAAAAATGATAGATATAAACAAATGGCTGGGATATTTTTCTATCTCGATTGTAATGATAGTAGGTATCCTGATTGTAACGGGAATGGTCGGAGATTTCGATTGGAATATACGTTTACCGGTCGGGATTGTTGTCTTTTTGTATGTTGTTTTGCGGATTCTTTTCATGCAGAGAAGGCACAGAAAACCCAAGAGTTTTAAAGGGTTAGGAGTGCGGCATGACTATGAAAAGCTGGACGACAGCAAACCAAATAATACTTGACATTCACCGTGTAAACCATATTTTAAAGGATTATTTTTATGAATGGTAAGCGATTAAAATACAAAGGATTCAGGATGAAAAAGCTGGCGATTTTTATCATCCCATTATTACTGATTATTGGACCGGAAATGGTTACCGCTGAGGTTCCATCTGACATCCAACAGGCATACGATGCCGGAAATTATGACCAAGCAATTCAGAAAATCGATAAGGCTCTTGAGCGCGACAAGCGCAATGAAGAGCTCTATTATATGAAAGGCCTTAGCCTTCTGGCTAAACACGATACTACCAACGCCATCGAAGATCTTGAAAAGGCCGTGCGTTACGACAGCAAATTCCATGAAGCGCGCTACCTTCTGGGCAAACTTTACCTCGAAACCAACCGGTTGGAAGAGGCCAAAGAGGAATTCGAGGACGGTCTGGATAAGGCCAAGGATAAAAAGGATATCGCCCTTTTCGAAGATGGATTGGGATTGTATCATCTGTCCGACAGCAATTTTACCGATGCAGATATACAATTCAGGAAGGCTCAGATTAACGACCCGGATAACATGACCTATGTCATGCACCAGGGGGATGCCTCCTTCGGACAGGAGATTTATGCTGTTGCACTGAACGCCTATCGAAAGGCGCTTGCCTCCGATTCACTCAATCCGGAGCTTCACTTCAGGATTGCAAAGTGCTATTTGAATCAAAAACAGTTCCGTGAAGCGCTCGAGTCGATCGAAAAAGCCCTCGCGCTTGATTCATCCTATCTCGATGGTTACATTATGGGCGGGGATATATTTACATTATACGGTGTGCAGCAGTCCGGAAATCCGGAGGCCCAGCAGTCGCTGCTTACCAACGCAATCTTCTACTATACCAAATATCTGGAGATGAGCGGCGATTCGGGACGCGCCAATTACTACAGAGGTAAGGCCTACTTTACTTTCAATGACTTCGAAAAAGCTGTGGATGATTTCGAAACTGCACTCAGACAGGGCTATGAAAAAGAAGATATAATGTCTCTGATTGGACGATCCTATTCCGGACTCAAGCAGTACGAGAAGGCGATTGAATTTCTGGATCAGTACGAGAAGTCCATCCTGCAATCCGATCCAAACTATAAGTGGACCGAGGATGATGTCTCGCTCTTCCTGGAAAGAGCTAAGGCCAAGGCAGGAATCGGCGACAGTACCTCGCGCATAGAGGCGCGCCAGGATTTCCAGAAGGCAATCGAGCTCGATTCGACCGATGCCATGACTTACTACTGGGCCGGTTTGAACGAGTACTATCTTAAGGATTACCAGAATGCGATTGATTATCTGAAAAAGCATCTTGATTTATATGCGGATAACCAGAGTGCCAAAGTGAATATCGCTTACGCTTATCTGGCGCTTAAGGACTGGGATAATTCATTGCTTTATCTTGATGAGGTAATTGCCGGCGATTCAACTTTCGTTTCCGCTTTCAAGCTTAAAGCCAATGTTTTCTTCCAGAAAAAGTCTTACGACAGCGCGATTGTCTATTATCAAAAATGGAAAGAGATGGAGCCCGAGGAATGCGAACCGGATCGCTGGATCGGTCTGATTTATCTCATTCATGACAATCCCAAGCCGTTGAAATGCGTCCAGCATCTCAAGCAGTATCAGAACTGCATGCGTGCCCGGGGCGAAAATACGTGCTCGGACAACGAGGTCAATGTCTGGGTCATGAAGGCCTATCAGATGGCCAACGATGCCAACAATGCCTATGAATGGGCGGGAAAGTGTTTGAAATGCGATCCGGGCAATCAGGAATGCAAGGAAGCTCGCGAGGAGCTTGAATTCGAAATCGACTTATAGTTTAGAATAAATCTTCCAAAGGTGATTTGATGGCCAAAGAAAAGACGAAAAAGAAAAAGGAAGAACCGGAGGAGAATTCCGAGGAGTTAAAGCCCTTAGATGAATCCACGCGTTTCAGGTACATCGGCTTTGATGTTTTCGGGAAGAGCTCCAGGGACTTTTTCAAGTCGAAGGAAGAACAAAAGAAGTACGAGGAATCGGTAGAAAAGTACCGTTCCGGTCATATTTCCACATTTCGTGAATTCACAGCCGTGAATCAGGATGTGCTTCCGATGAGGGATAAGATAGTCCTGACAATTTCCTCTCTGGTTTTGATAATTTCATGTTTTCTGCCCTGGTTGAGCTTCGAGTCCAACTGGACCAGCATGACTTTCTCCGGGCTTATCGGATATTTTCAGGCATCCCAGTTTAGCGATGTCATCAGCCTTTTTAATCCAAATCTAATGATATTTGTTTATGTTCCAACTGTCATGGCTTTGCTTGCATTTATATTTGGAATAATAACGCTCGTGCTTTTATGGCTGCCCGCCAAGACCTTTGAGGGCCATCTGAAGAGGCTGAAGAGCTTTATGAGGCTGGGATGGTATGTCCTGGGCCTTTGGCTGGCTTTCTTTGTGGTCAGCATCATTGGAGTTAGTCTGCCTTTTGGCGAATGGATGGCCGAGAATTATGGCGTCAAAGGTGTTGGATCAAGCGTTAATATTGCAAGCTTTGCAACGCTTTCCGGCATCGGCGTATGGATGTCGATCGCGGCATTTGTTTTGAATTCAGTCAAGGCCAATGATCTTTAGAATCGAGTACTCTGAAAAAAGTTGTTTAATTTAATATTGTTTTAGGAGGAATAAGAGGTGAAGCAATCTGTATTTGTAACACTAAACCTTATAATCTCGCTGTCGATTGGATTCTTTATCTGGACGCGCCTCCCCGAATACTTGCAGGAGGGGGGACCGCTGGTGGCGATTCTGATTTCACTTGTGGTCATGCTGATAGCATTTATTATCGAAAGGCTCCTGTCATTGAACGGAGCCAAAGGTAAAGGATCTCCCCAGTCGTTCTTTAAGAAAATCGTTATGATGATTCAGTCTAACGATTTTAAAGGCGCTCTGGCCGCCTGCGACAAGCAGAGAGGTTCTCTGGCCAATGTGCTCAGGGCCGGAATCGAGCATTACGCCTCGATAAAAGACAGCAGCATGGACTCCGAAAAGCGCCTCGAGGAAACTCAGCGCGCTATCGAAGAAGCCAATGCGTTGGAAGTTCCGCTTCTTGAAAGAAACTTGATTGCGATGTCGACTATCGCTTCTATTGCAACTATGGTAGGACTTCTGGGTACAACTATTGGAATGATTCGCGCTTTTAATGCCACCGGTCATGCCTCCGGCGGTGTTATCGACGCTACCGCGCTCGCTACCGGTATTTCCGAGGCGCTCGTGAATACCGCGGGCGGATTGACCGGCGCGATTATCGGTATTGTGGCATACAACTTTTTCGTCAACAAGGTTGACTCGTTTAACTATACAATCGATGAGGCCTCCTATGAGGTGCTTCAGCTCATCAAGAATAAGGAAGCTAAGAAGTCATGAACATTAAGAAGAAAAGAAGAGTAAACATCGTGCTCGACATGACGCCTATGGTGGATATTGCTTTTTTGCTTCTTATTTTCTATATGGCTACGACGCAGTTCAAACCACCGGAGAAGAAAGAGGTAACTCTACCTTCATCCGGTTCGCAGATTGAGCTGCCCAAACGAAATGTATTCATGATTACGGTGCCGGAAGAAGATTCGATATTTATTGACTATGTGGCCAAGAGGAAGGTAACTCTTGAAGACGGTACTGTGACTGAAAGGACTTTCAGAAATATCGTAGCCGTGCCTTTCACCGACGTGGCGAATACCGGCCCATCGGTGCAGAATATGAGGGCTATAGAACTGCGAAATGTCAATGATCTTTATCCCGGAGAGGCCAATAAAGGAAACAGGGAGAAGGCCAAGAGAGATGTGCTGGAAAGCCTGGTCGTCGTTAAAGGGGATAAAGCAGTCGAATATGGTATCATGGAGACGCTGATGAATTCTCTTCGTGATGAAGGTATCAACAGTTTCCAGGTCATAACCGAACTCGAGCAGGCAGAATAGGAAAGGTGGTGATTTTAGATGGGCGCAGTTGATGTTCCCGAAGCTGGCGGCGGTGGAAAAGGCGGAAAAAAGAAAAAACGGCGAATTGCGATTCGTCTTGATATGACACCGATGGTGGATATCGCCTTTCTGCTTCTGATTTTCTATATGGTCACTACCGTGTTTGCAGCTCCGCAGGCTATGGATATTAATCTGCCCAAGGAGACTGACGAAGATCAGACTATGGATGTGAAAAAATCCAACCTGGCGGTCATCAGAGTCGACAGCACCGATACGTATTGGTGGACTATCGGCGATGAAAAAGGATCGAGCCGTCCCATAGAAGAAGAGAACCTTTTGGACTCTTTGCTTGTTAATAATAGACAGAATTACTTCTTATCGACGCTCGTGAAAATTCATCCCAAGGCCGACTTTGAGGCTTATGTCGATATTCTGGATGATTTCGCACGTGTTGAAAACGCCTTTCAGAAAGACCGGGAGTTTGTTGAAGAGTATATAGCAGAAAATAGACGGGTTCTGGGAGAAAATAAATTTACCGATACTACCTATAGTTATCGGTATACAACCGCCTCCTGGAACGATAGAAGAGATTCGAGAATGCTTGAATTCTCAGTGGATTCAATGCAAGCCAGAGGAGAGAGATTACCATGAGTAATGGACAACAGTTTGCTCAGGCTCCCTACGGAGCGTTTGAGCTTAAAAGATCCTACCAGAAGCATATGCTGATGGGGACTCTGATCTCATGTTCGCTGCCATTACTGGTCATGGCCGTAATCCTGCTGGTCGGATATATCAAGCAGATGGGTCAGGAAGAGGTTGTAGCTGACGCTGATGCGGCGCCGGTTTATGTCGATTTAAGCCAGCTTCCTCCTCCGAATATTCAGAAAACCGTCAAGAAGCCGGAAATTCATAAGGAAAAGATCGAGCTTCCCAAGATCGGTATTCCCAATCCTGTTGCCGATGAGGAAGTTATGGAAGTTCAGGTGCTGGCCACTAATCTCCAGAAGGTCGAGCTTTCCGCCGCCGATCTGGGCGAGGGTGGAGGCAGCGATCTTTATGGTGATGGCACCGTGGTTGACATTCTGGATGACATTCTTCCGCAGCCCGATGAATTCGTTGCGTTTGACGAAGAGCCCCAGCTTCTGGTGGCTCCCGAACCGACATATCCCGAGATGGCCAAGAAGGCGGGTGTTACCGGTACCGTCTGGGTTAAGGTGTTGGTCGATACCGACGGCAATGTGCGCGATGCTATTGTCGTTAAGGAATCCGGGGTCAACGCCGGATTCGAGGAAGCGGCTCTGGATGCAGCCTGGGAAAGAAAATACCGTCCGGCCATGCAAAACAATCAGCCTGTGGCCGTATGGGTTGCATATAAGGTGAGATTTACCTTGAAGAATTAGTATATCTTAAATCAAATAATAAAGATTTAACTAATCCTCCTCATTGACGTTATTTTCATATATGTCAATCAGGAGGATTCTTTTTTAACTTCTCTGTCTTAAACTGCTTATTATTAATCAGTTAAAAAATGAGCTTAAACTCATTATCAATTCTTATCTTTTTTCCAAAAGCTCTGCTTTAAACACCGACACCTTAAGCTCAAATAAAGTACAGGGTTTGCTCACATTACGTTCAGGCCAAAATTCAAGAATGACCCTCTCAGATTCCGATTTTATTAATAGAAGCGTGAAATCTTTGAATTTATCGAAGGGCTTATTATGAGTGATCTGCACAATAATTCCCCGAAGGCAAAATCGTGGGCGCTGGATGCCAGTGATTATCGAAACACGGAGGAAATCCTAAAGGGCATAAATCCGATGCCCTTTGTCATAATTGTCCTTGCCGCAATTTTCCTGATATTCCTGGCGCAGAATCTTATATCCGAACCGCTGGAGGATAAGCCTCTGGCATATGTAGAGGAAAGCTCGGATATAGACCTGCCAGGCGAAAAGCTGCCGAAACCGGACCAGCCGGTCGCCACCGATCGCGCCCCGGTGCTTTTGAAGAGTCCCTCTCCCGGCTATCCGCTCGATGCTCTTAAGGCCGGCAAAACCGGAACGGTCTGGGTTAAAGCACTGATCGATTCGAAGGGCAAAGTGCGCAAAGCTATTATCGAGGAGGAATCGGGAGAGGATGTGGGCTTTGAGGAGGCCGCTCTGGAAGCTGCATACAAAAGGGAATAC
>WJIM01000015.1 GCA_014730285.1 Candidatus Zixiibacteriota bacterium | reverse complement strand
GCTGGGAAGCTACTATGTTCAGACCGGTCTGCTTGGATGGACTCCTATAATCGCCTCGATTCCGATAGCATTTCTGATTGCGGCTGTTGTCTACGTCAATCAGTATCCCGATTATGAAGCGGACAAAAAAGTCGATAAGAAACATCTGGTTGTCAGATTGGGTAAGAAAAATGCAATTGGAGGCTATCTGTTTCTGATTTTCGGCAGTTATATTGCCACGGCTGTAGCGGTTATTCTGGGCTTTATACCGCCCTTATGCCTGCTGGTTTTTTTATCGCTGCCGCTGGCGGTCAACGCGACCAAAACTATTCTGGCTCATTACGATAAGGTACAGGAGCTTATCCCGGCCAATGCCGCCACGATTAAAATACATCTGACTTACGGCCTGCTTCTGGCAATTGGAGTCGTGGTCGATAAAATCGTGTAAAAGCACTTTCAGATTTTAATCCCGGGGATGTAAATCTTCGGGATTTTTCTTTTTTATCAGCAATCTTGACTGCCGAACAATCCGACATTATTATTGTACAACATAAAACGGTAATTCAATATCGAAAGGCCTGTTATGAAAAGCATTCGCCCCGCACTTTTGGCTCTTTTTACTCTTGGACTTCTTATTTCGAATCTCACCAGTGGAATTGCGCAAACACCCGGGGATTTGACTGATTTCTGGGAGATGGAAACCCGTTATACCTACAGCATTTCTACCTGGAATACAGAGGTGGGTAAGTCGACCGGGACTTTCGCGGGGATTGCCAAACACGCCAGCGTGGGAAATAAGTATCTGTTTAGAACAGAAACCATTGTAAGAATGCTCAACGGGGATATATCCAGCAAGATATCCTCCGAGCTGTTTACCGATTCGGAGGGATATCCCAGCTTTTATACTGCTGAATATATTGAAAAGAAAGATACTACCAGCCTGACAGGTGTTATTTCTCCAGAGGGCTTCCAGTTTCAGAAGCTGGTCGATACGACCGAATCCAGTTTTACCGTAAACAGCTCTCCCACTACCGTTCTCTGCGACAAGCAGTCCATACCTCTGTGGAATCTGGCATTTTACAACGAGCCCGATCTCGAGGCGGACACGATTATTTTCCATGTCATAATTCCGTATCTGGAGAAACGTGCTGTCATGACCATGGTCCGCAAGCCCGACTCCATTCAGACAATCATGGGCGAGGAGATAAACTGCAAAGTATTCTTCAGCCTGCGCACTGAAGAGTACTATTATATCACGCCCGATCATCATGTTGCCCTGGTAAGTCTGCCGAAACAGAACCTGCGGTATGAACTGGTGGCGGTTGAAAAAGTCGAAATCGAGGAGAAGAAAGAGGACCAGGCTGAATGATGTGAATCCCTCGATTTCATTGTTGTTTTATGATTTGCCGGGCATTTTTTGGCTTGCCTGAAAATTTCCGTCAATTATATTCTGCCTTTCATAATTGCAAATAAAGCCGGGACGCGAGCGTATATTGATTAAAGAATACAATAATGGTTTAGATTATGGCTTCTTAGTACAACAGGAGGATACACAGGATGGCAATGAAGATAACCGATGAATGCACCGCATGCGCGTTGTGTGAGCCCGAATGCCCCCAGGGTGCGATTCAGGAAGATGATCCGTTTTATACAATTGATCCCGATCTCTGTAACGAATGCGAGGATGTCGAGGGCGGTTCAAAGTGCGTTGAGGTTTGCCCGGTAGACTGTATCGAAAAGGCTTAGATAGATTTCGAATTCGTGTGCAGGCGGATTCCTCGGGAATCCGCTTTTTTTATTGCAATAAGTCATCGTGTCTCTTATGTTTACAAAAAAGGAGGAAAAGATGGATGCAAAGTATATCATGATAATCGTGCTAGCAGTAATCCTCGTGCTTTTTCTTATTCTGAATAGCGCCCCTACTGAGGTGAACTTTATTTTCTTTCAGGTGACAACTTCAACCGCCATCCTGATTTTTATCTCGGCTTTGATAGGATTTTTAATCGGAGTGGCATTGCCCTATACGATGAAAAAAAAGAAGACAGCGGCAAAGGGAAAAAGTGAAAAAGTTTGAGTATGACGATACGGTTGCAGGGGGCGACTGCGCTTACCGGGCTTATGGTAAAACGCTGGAAGAGCTCTTTGCCAATGCTGGATTGGCGGCAATGCAGTGCATGGTCGAACTGGATACGGTGGATGTCCGGCAGGATCGTGAGATAGAATTATCTGCAGATTCAAAGATCGATCTTTTATACGAATGGCTGGAGGAAATAGTCTTTCTCAAAGATGCCGAGGAGTTGTTTTTCAAGGAGTTCAAAATAGAATTTGATGATGAAAACAAAAGACTGAAGGCAAAAGCCAGGGGAGAGAAGATTAATCTGGAAAAACATCGAATCAATGTGGACGTTAAGGCTGTTACAATGTACAGATTCAAACTCGAGAAAACTGAAAATGGATGGGAAGCATTTATAGTGCTTGATTTGTGAGGTGATAATTTATGCAATCACATAAAATCTCGAACGGTGTCTGGCAGATCGAACCTGATCAGAAAGAGGGAATGCGTGTGCCGGCCAGGATATATGCATCCGATAAGCTGATTAATTCGATGGAGAAGGGCGTGTATGAACAGATTACCAATGTCGCCTGTATGCCCGGAATTGTCAGCCATGCCATGGTAATGCCGGACGGGCATTGGGGATACGGTTTTCCGATTGGCGGAGTGGCGGCCTTTTCGACCTCTGATGGCGTAATTTCCCCCGGTGGAATAGGCTTCGATATAAACTGCGGCATCCGCATGCTGCGTACCAACCTTACTCTTGAGGAGATAAAGCCCAAACTGAAAGAGCTGGTTAATATGCTCTTCAAGGTTATACCTGCCGGAGTGGGCGGCAAAGGGCTTGTAAAGCTGGATAAGAAGAGGTTGAAAGATGTAATGCGCGGCGGTGTTAAATGGTGTCTGGAAAATGGTTATGCCACGGAGGCTGACTATGACTCCATCGAGGAGAACGGTCATCTGAAGTGGGCTGATCCGTCAAAAATTTCCGACCGCGCAATTCAGCGCGGAATCAATCAGCTCGGCACCCTCGGATCAGGCAATCATTTCCTGGAAATAGGAGTTATCAGAGAGGATAATGTTTACAATAAGGAACTGGCCCCCAAATTCGGGATCGACCGTCCCAATCAAATTGTGCTGACAATCCATTGCGGCTCGCGCGGATTCGGCCATCAGGTGGCCACCGATTATCTAAAGGTCTTTGCTAAGGCGATGCAGAAATACGGGCTTAAGGTGCGTGACAAGGAGCTCGCATGCGCTCCTTTCGATTCGCCCGAGGGGCAGGACTATTTCAAAGCAATGGCCTGTGCCGCCAACAATGCCTTCGCCAACCGCCAGGTGATAGCACACAGGGTTCGGCAGGCATTCAAGCAGGTCTTCAATAAATCTCAGCATGAGCTGGGAATTTCCACAGTTTATGATGTCGCTCATAATATCGCCAAGCGCGAGAAGTACACCTTAAATGGTAAGGAAATCGAGGTGCTGGTACACAGGAAAGGCGCCACCCGGTCATTCGGCCCGCAGAGGGAAGACCTCCCCTCGCGATATCGGGGTATTGGTCAGCCTGTGATCGTAGGCGGTTCGATGCAGACCGGATCGTATCTTCTGGTCGGGTCTAAGTTTGCCGATGAGGAGACCTTCGGCTCTACACTGCACGGTTCGGGACGCACTATGTCGCGTCGCCAGGCCAAGAAATCGGTGCGCGGTAATGAGCTAAAGAAGCAGATGATGGATGCCGGTATTTATGTCCAGGCTGCCTCTATGCCGGGTCTGGCAGAGGAGGCCGGCATTGCCTACAAAAATATTGATGATGTGATTCAGGCTGTGGATGATCTGGGGATTTCAAAGAAAGTGGCGAAATTGCTCCCAATAGGCAATATCAAGGGCTGATTAGGGAATTGTTGAAAAAACATTCTATGTTTAGCCCCAATAAAAAAGAGGGTGTAACTCTGGTTGGGTAGAGGGGGCTAGGAAACTACCCAGGGACAGCAGAGGAACACCCTCGCAAATTTAAACGCATTATCATTTTACATAGTTGTTGAAAATTGTCAAGACAATTCAAACCTTAAATTATAGTCAAAAAACCCCTATAAAATATTATCTACTTGGCGTTTACGATATATCCCTTTTTGATCGCATACTCCTTGATCTCATCAAAGCTCTTCAACTTCAGCTTGTTGGAAATATTAGATCGATGAGCTTCGACTGTTTTGGGCGAGATGTAAAGTATTTTTGATATCTCGCGCGTAGATTTGCCTTCGGCCACCAATTGTATTACCTCGCGCTCTCGGGCAGTCAGATTATCCAGTGCAACTTTCTGTGCCTTGCCCGGATATTTCTTGAGATACTCCTTAATCACAATCGAACAGACCGCGGGCGAAAGAAAATGTTCGCCCATAACAACCGCCTTTAGTGCCCAGATCAATTCCTCGAAAGCGGATTCCTTTAGAATATAACCATATACACCGGCCAGCAGAGCCTGCTTAACATACTCATCATTTATGTACATGCTGAGCATTATCGATTTGACATTTTCATGATGTGCCGACAACTGACGCACTGTCTCGAGACCATTGAGAATCGGCATGCCTATGTCGGCAATAACAATATCCGGTTTGAGCTCCTCGACCATACCGATCGCCTCGCGGCCGTTGGAGGCCTCGCCCACAACCTTAAATTCTTCATATTCTCCCAGCAGATTGATAATGCCGTTGCGAAACATCTGATGGTCATCCGCCAGTATTATTTCATATTCTTTCATAGGATTGCCCGATTTCAGATTAATTGATCAAAATGCCATGCCCTGACATTTTTGGAAATAACCCCCTAATTTTACGAAATTTTTTTCATTTGACAAGCAAAATATTATTATTCTCCACCCCTTTGAATGACAATTTGCTCTATTTATATGTTCGACCATATATGATTTGTTCTTAACTTTCCATAACATTTAAGCCGTCTAATTTACTCGATTTATTCGCCCCACAGCCGGAATTGTCAGATGAATTCTGATATCGTCGATATTTACCGACAGCGTTGCTGAAAAATTATAAAGCCTCGGATCGTTGGGAATTCTTTTTAGGGTGACAAGAAAATCGCCCGATTCACCAACATCAAGGCTGTCCTTTGCGAGCTCAACTTCAATATAATCGCTTGAATAATCCACTATTTCCAATTCTACCGGTGCATCGGTAACATTGGTTAACTCGACTGTAAATGTCCTGTCGACTTTCTCCGCCGCCATTCGTCCGAAGTTTATAACCGCCGGCTTTGGATGAACGTACGGGTGCTTTTTCCCGGTGATTGAGATAAAGGATACCTCTCGCAAAGGCTCATCGGGATCGTTCGACAGGATTGTAACTCCTTTTTTGACCAGGCCGGTTAATCTTTTGGAATCGAAAAACACATCGACGCGGGCCGTGTCGCCCGGGCCGAGGTTCGATTTGTCCAGAGGCGCTGCGGTACATCCGCAGCCCGGCTTGACCTTGATAATTCTCAGGGTGTCATCACCCTCGTTGATAATCGGGTATGTGTGAACAACCCGGGCATCGGTGGCAAAGAAACCAAAGTCGAAGATCGAATCCGGCAGAAAAATATCAGCGGTCGGTTCCTGAGCAAAAAGCGGAGAGCCGGATAAGAAAAATATCGACAAGATTAAGATAGTTGTTGTTTTGATGCTGTTCATGTCTGTCTCCTTTATTTCAAAGAAACAGGTTTGTTTTCTTCTTCTTCTATTTCGTAACCCTGTTCTCGCATCCACTCATCAGAATACATCTTACTCAAATATCTCTGTCCCGAATCACAGGCCAGAGTAACGATAACGGCGTTTTCATCCAGATCTCTGGCCACCTCCATGGCGGCCCAGAGATGCGATCCGGTGGTCCCGCCGCCCAGAACACCTTCCTCTCTGGCAAGCCATCGGGCAATCCTGAATGAATCCCTGTCCCAGGCCCTGATCACATAGTCGACATACTCCGGATGAAAGGCCTTAACAATCATATCGGTTCCGATTCCCTCAACCTTACAGGGATACAACTCGATTCCCTCGGTTGTGCCGTTATTGACCCAGTCGTAAAACATCGAACCCTCCGGATCGACACCTATAACCTTTATACCGGGATTTTTTTCCTTCAGGAATTTACCAGTACCGGAGATTGTGCCGCCAGTGCCGATTCCGGCCACCAGATGTGTTATTTTGCCATCCGTATCCTCCCAGATTTCCCGGCCGGTGTGATGGTAGTGCGCCTCGGCGTTAAGCTGATTATGATACTGTGAAATATAGAAATATCCCGGCTGCTGACCAAGCTCGTAGGCTCGCATATAGCTGCTCCGGGGATCATTCCAGGGCACATCCGTAGGTGTGACGATAACATCAGCGCCGTAAGCTTTAATCAAATCTATTTTCTCACGGCTGGTTTTGTCGGCCACTGCAAATACGGCCTTATATCCGAGCGCCGCCGCAACCATGCTGGTGGCGATGGCGGCATTTCCGGAGGAGTTATCAACCAGAATATCGCCCTTTTTGAGCTGACCCGATTTCTCGCCCTCCCTGACTATGTAGTAGGCCATACGGTCCTTGACCGCTCCGGCCGGATTAAGGTATTCCAATTTCATGAAAATCGTCGGTTTGAGATGCGCTACCGTTTTTCCCAGCTTCAAAAGGGGAGTATTGCCGATAACATCTGTGATTTTATTTACATATTTCATTCAATAAACTCCGAAATCCTACTCTTCTTAATACCTTATACCGGATAAACTGTGCTCAGTTTCCTGTACGACAGGGTCGATACAATTATACGAGCGAATTTTAAACAGGGCAGTATTTAAAGAACTTTTTTGCCCGAAAGCAATAAGATATTGGCAAAAATAGCACAAAAAAGGGATTCCCCTTCGCTGGGAATCCCTTAACTGTAGTGCTTTTATAAGAAATCGGTTTTATTCATCGTAGGGAATGCCGGCCTGATCGAAGTAATCCACGAGCTGGTCAACAATACCGCTGGCGCTTTTTCTCATGGATCTGATCTGTGATCCGCCCTTGCCTTTGGTAAGGGCCAGGAATTTGGTATAGGCCTCGTAGGCACGAATGATCGAATCTTCGGTAGACTCGCCCACACATGCCGAACCGAGATTAAACCATGACTGGTAGTGGCCCGGATCGAGCTCGACCGACTGGTTGTAGTTATTAATAGCCTTGCTCCAGTTTTCATTAGCCAGGTAAACATTGCCAAGTTCAAAATATGCCATCTGATATTTTGGATCGATCTTGGTAGCGCTCTGAAGGTTTACAATGGCCTGCTCGTCATTCCCGGCTTCCTTATAGGATTTGCCAAGGGCATAGAAGGTCTTTTTATCCTGATTTTTCAGTTTGACCAGATCCTCGAACTTCGAGATAGCTCTTTTATATGCATTGTTTTTATAGAAAAGCATTGCAAACGCCTCGGTTAGCTCAGGATCGTTTGGTTCTATCCTCAATGCCTCGGTAAAAGCTTTTTCACCCTTTGAAAGGCTGCCGGTCTCGGTAGCTGAAAGACCCATATTCTTCCAGGCATCCAGATTATCCGCCTCGAGTTCGGTTACTCTTTCGAACATCTTGAGCGCATCACCGAATTTCTTCTGCGAATAATAAATTACGCCAAGGTTATAGAAGGGCGAGGCGAAGGTTGAATCGGCCGCAATAGCCGCCTGATACGCAGTTACCGCTTCGGCCGTGTTTCCGGCCGCCTCGGCATCAACGCCCTTGTTAAACTCCTCGGCAGCCTTCTCATCCTGTGCCGCAAGCGGAGAAGTTCCGGCAATCAGTAATCCCAGAACCAAGACCATAAATATTTTCGTCGTCACCGTTTTAATAACCACCTGCATAATCTCCTTTCCTGAAGGTCTATTTCTTCAACATTTCTTCTCGATATTGATTCAATTTGTTATACACACCAGAATCGCCGAGGGCGATAATTCTTGCCGCCAAAAGGGCGGAATTTTCCGCGCCGGCCTTGTCAAGTCCAACTGCGCCAACAGGTACGCCCTTGGGCATCTGAACCACAGAAAACAGGGAATCCATGCCCATTAAGGCGGAACCGGAAAGCGGAACGCCAATTACCGGAAGGTCTGTCTTAGCCGCAGTAACCCCCGGAAGGGCGGCCGACATACCCGCCATACAGATAATAACTTTGGTGCCCTTTTCTCTTGCTCCCGAGGCCAGTTGAGCGGTTTTCTCCGGTTCGCGATGAGCGGAGGATACAACCAGCTCATTGGAAATATCCAGTTTGTTTAATGTCTCCTGGCATTTTTCGCCATATTTCATGTCCGATTTTGATCCGAGAATTATTAAAACGTCAGCCATTTACACCTGCCTTGACAATTTGAATTTTCTTCTTGATGCTCTTGCTGCAATATCCGATCTATAATGTGCATCTTCAAATTTTATTTTTTCCACACCCTCGTAGGCGCTGGCTATCGCATCCTGCAGATTATCCTCCAGTGCGCAAACGGTCAGAACTCGTCCGCCGGATGTTATCACCTTTCCGTCTTTGGTCTCGGTTCCGGCATGGAAGACCAGACGCCCTTCGGTTTGAGCCTTTATGAAGCCCTCGATAGGCAAACCTTTCTCATATTTCCCCGGGTATCCACCCGCTGCCATAACCACACCCACGCAGTACTGATCCTTGAATTTCAATTCATCGGTTTGAAGCTTCTGTTCCGCTACCGCCATGCAAAGCTCAGCCAAATCATTCTGCAAAAGTGGAAGGATAACCTGAGTTTCCGGGTCACCGAAACGGCAGTTGAATTCGATCACCTTGGGACCGTGATCGGTAATCATCAGGCCGGCATAAAGAACTCCCTTAAAGGGCCGTCCTTCCTGGGCCAGGCCGCGGATAGCAGGTTCGAAGACATGGTCGAGAATCGACTCCTGCAGCCTGCCGCTAACAAACGGTACCGGAGCATAAGCGCCCATACCACCCGTATTGGGGCCTTCATCATTGTCGTAGGCCGCCTTATGATCCTGAGAGGGGATAAGGGGCAGTACCGACTTGCCGTCAGTAAACGCCAGAAGCGAAAGCTCCTCGCCCTCCAGCTTTTCCTCGACAATAACTCGATTCCCCGCGTCGCCGAATTTTTTATCTACCATAATTTCCTGCAAGGTCTCCTCGGCCTCTTCCAGAGAATGAACTACGACAGCGCCTTTTCCGGCTGCCAGACCGTCAGCTTTAATCACGAAAGGAAGCTTCAATTCGGCCATGAATTTGGAGGCATCCTCTTTATTATCAAAAATCCTGTAGGGTGCGGTAGGGATATGATACTTCGACATGAATTCCTTGGCCCAGGCCTTGCTGCTTTCGATCACGGCGGCCTGTTTGGTAGGGCCGAAGATTTTCAATCCCTTCGATTGAAAGAGATCGACTATGCCTTCCGATAAAGGCTGCTCCGGGCCGACCACCGTCAGATCAATCGACTTTTCCTCGGCGAAGCGTGCCAGCTCCTCGAGATCGCCGGCCTTGATCGGCACTCGTTCCGCCTTATTGGAGATACCCCCGTTGCCGGGAGCGGCATATATCTTTTCCACCTTTTCGGATTGAGCGAGTTTCCATGTGAGCACATGTTCACGTGCTCCTGAACCGATTACCAGAATTCTCATAAGCACCTCAAAAAATCAGGCTAAAATATAAAAATTGAGCATTATTTTGCAATATTTTATTAAACTATTATTATAACATCTATAAACTATACAAAAAAGCTTTTTTTATATTCCCGAGGGAATGAATAAGTTATGCCCAACGAAATCCTCTGGCTCATCTTCCTGATTTTCGATCTTTCCGCGGTGATTTT
>WJIM01000159.1 GCA_014730285.1 Candidatus Zixiibacteriota bacterium | reverse complement strand
GATAGTGCACAGGGCCTTCCAGAAAGAGGGGCAGCGGGATTCGCCTGAATTTCAAAGGTTTGATGCATGGCAGCCGGTCAACGTTAAGTTTTCGCTTCTTCTCACCCTGCGTGTCATTAATTTCCAGCTCTTTGTAATCTGTTACCTCATAGCGAAAATACGTGAATATTGTATTGCTTCCATCATCCCGAGCTTTATCGATACCTTCATTTAGCTTATCCAAGGCAGCTTCGAAGAAGCCTCTGATCTCACTCATTTCAATTGCAATCTCTTTTCCGCTTATTCCCATGCGTGTCTTCTTACGATATAGTTCCCTGGCCATCGAAGCAGCTTCCCAAAATTCAAATGGTGTTGGAGATCGGTCAAGAAGACTGCGCAACTCATCCATGAATTCCTTTAATTCCTCGAAAACCAACGTCTGATTGTCATTGATATGATATGTATCTATAGTCTCCAAAAGAAATGATATATTTCGCTTAATTTCCAGCGTTTCGCAGATACTTGAACCGAAAAGCCCTGGAAGGCCGTTGAGAGCATCATACCAGCCCGGTTTTCCGGCTTCCATTTCAACACCTACACCTTCGGGATCTAATGAAGACAGTTTATTGACTATCAAACTTAGTATCTTATTAAACAGGGTTGTGTAATATACATCACCTTTACCATATTTGGTCCGAACCTGATTAGGATTGGATTTTCGCTTCTCTATTAAATCCGCCTTTTCTTCATCAAAAAGCACCGCTCCGAGCTGCATCGCTTTGCCATTCCAGAGAACATATTTTTCATCACGCGGCTGCACTGTATTTGGATTATCATAAAATGAGATAGTCTTATCCTCAAACATTAGATTCAGAGCTCTATCCGGATAAACGGCCAGGTAATTTTCCAGCAGATCCAGATTATAAGCCCAATGATCGATCCAATAGCTTTCTCCATAGTCGATGTCAGATATCCTGCGGCAGAGATCGATAATCTCTGCAATAAATCTATCCGACTCGACATTAAGAGCAATGCCATTTTCGTCGAGAAAAGCCAATAGTTCACCCGGGGTAAAAGCGTCGTTCGCATAAGACAATACTGTTTGTAAATGTTCGGAGGCTATGAATTTCTTCAAAACCGCATGCAGTTTATCCGGGTCATTCACCTTAAAGTAAATCTCTTTCAAAACCAGTGGATTAAAACCATCCAATTGGATCAGGTTATAGAAGTAGCTGACATTTTTTCTATCGAGATCAGGATTAAAAAATAAATCAGAGCGGCGGTTTTGGTTAATATCTCGAAAATTCCCATTTCCCTGAGAGTATTGGGTCGGCGTGAGGCTAAAATCATTATAGTCACGTTCCATATCACCGTGCTTGCGGGAATAAAGATAGATAGTATCACGACTGTTACCTGCATTCAAGGTAAAGGGGAATCCGCCTCTCATGGAATTATCGAGGAAATTCTGTCTGACATAATAATCCAAACCCGGCTCACTGGAGCAGATCAAATTATTTTGGATTAATATGTCTATCAAATCCCGATTTTCATCTGCCTTCGATTCCACATATTCCTCTTTGGCAATATCAGAAACCATTTCATTTAGCGCATCATGTGATGATCCGTGTCCGATGATCGACGAGTATACATAACATTCTCCCGGGGGAATCGAAGCCGTGAATACTCCCATGGCGCAGGGAAGCTGATTGGCCAGTATTTGATCTTTGACTAAATCATCAAGCGATGTTTCTATAAACCTTTCGGGATATGCGAAATCGGTTCGAGATCCGAAAATTCTATTCGGGTCGACAATCGGGATAATCAAATTTTCTCCGGAGTCCTTTTTCTCGAAACCGAGATAAAAATTACCACGGGCAATTCTCAAGACATCGGGCCGGTCAGCCGGCTCCACTTTCGACTTAAAAAAGGGCACGCGATTGTCATAGTTACATACTTCCACGAAGGCCTCAATCGTTCGTCTCATATTTTTCAGGCAATAATTATCTATACCGTACGGTACAATCACGGGTAAGCCGTCAAGACCTTCAAGATTGACAGTATCCGATCCCAAATTGTAAATGCTCAGAGTTCTGATCAGACCCGCATATTTATCCTGGGGCACCGTAAAGTATTCAACCGCAAATTTTAGGTTCAGGGAATGATTCAGTTCTTCAAGTTTCAGACTGGATGGGGCGATGATCATTCTCTGGGTCTTGTTCAGCTGGTTGTCCCGATAATGATTCTGAAAAGGCTCATAAAAATTAACCGGGGAATTATCGTGCAGTTTTACAAATGTTCTGAATCCGTGACTGCTGGCGAGATTATAGGCCCGATTGGCAGGCAGGAATTCCATGATGGAATGATCTTTATCCTGTATCCCCATGCCGCTGATGCACTGACCCCGATTCACATAAAAAACCCACATGGGTATTCCGTCTATACCGGCAATGCCGGGAAAAAAACTGGCAAACGGTTTAGCGGAATTATAATCCTCGATTATAAACTCACCGGTTTCATTTAAGCTGTATTTTGAATTATTTGTTTCTGTATCCTTCATCCTTTTGCCTTTTCGCTTATCGTTCAAACAAATGATTGATTGCTGGACAATGTCACAAACTTTAATCTATTCAAATAAATAATTCAGGCACTACCTTTCATCGGGATCATTATCAATAATATTCTCTATCGTCTCAAGCGTTTCCGACGGCAGTTCAATATCTACCGCTGCGCTGTTTTCTTTTACGTGATCTATGCTGGTGGCTCCAATGATAGCTGAACTCACTTCAGTATGATTCAAAACCCATGCCAAAGCAAGTTGCGATAATGTAATATCAAGTGATCGTGCCAAGTCTGAAAGTTTTCTTGTTTTTTCGAGGTTAGCCTCGGTCAGGGAGTGCTCAAGCCACGAGGTGGTGGCGCCTCTACTGTCCGACGGCGTAGCATCGTTGTATTTACCCGTTAAAAGCCCCTGTGCCAATGGCGAATAGACAGTTAGTCCCATTCCATTCCGAGCACAAATCGGGAGTATCTCGGGTTCAATGTGCCTGGCGAGCATGTTGTAGCCCGGCTGTTCGACAATCGGGGGATAGGTCTTATAAAAATGAGCTTCACCGACAGCCCTTTCGATTTGGGCTGCGGACCAGTCGGAAGTGCCCCAGTAGAGAATCTTTCCCTGACGGATCAGGTCATCCATAGCTCGCACCGTTTCCTCGACTTCAGTCTCCGGATCGAATCTATGACAGAAATAGATATCGAGATAGTCGGTGCCGATGCGTTTGAGGGATTTTTCGACTGACTCCATGATATGTTTACGGCTGAGACCGCGATCGTTGATATTTTCCGACATTGGCCAGAAGAGTTTGCTCGAGATAACAAGATCCGACCTGAGATGGTCTTTGATCGCTCGTCCGACAACCTCTTCCGCTTTTCCATGAGAATAAACATCTGCCAGGTCGAGAAAGTTTACCCCGCAGTCAACAGCTTCCTGAATGATATATTCAGATTGTTTTGTGTCAACCGATCCGCCGTAGGTGAGCCAGGACCCCAGACCTATCTCCGATATCTTCAATCCGGCCTTACCAACTCTTCTGTAATTCATCAAATACTACCTCCATCGGAGTTAGGCTCAAAATTATATGACCTCGCAAAAGAAAGCTATCTCTGCAGTCTCTTGTCAATAATTATTTAAAATGATATTGCTATCACACATATTTCTGCGCGAACTCCTTTACTAAATTAATATTCCAGAGGATAAATTTCTATATGGGCAGGAGTAAGACAGTTTCTGAAGAATCCTTCCAGTTATTATTCAGTATATTGGAATGAGGTAATGATCGCTTCATCTTCTAATCCCTGAACGGGCACTTCACCACCAAAGAGGTAGAGGTTAAATATCATTCTTTCACCACCGGGTATCGGAATATCCTCCCCGGTGTAGGTCCACGTGTGAATCAATGTTGACCCTGTCGGTGTGTCGGAATGGCCATTCCAGCTGTTGCAAATAATGCGATCGGACCGCCATTCGAAAGAGTGGGAGGTTTGACTGCTATTCGGCATATTAAAAAATTCTATATTTCCTGGCGTATACCATGGTTGAGCAACATATAGAGCGTTGAAGGGGGCTGCCAATCGCTGCGAAAACTCTATATCGAATTCCTCATTAATTGTTTCATAAATAAAACCTGCGAAGATCGTGTTGTAATCGAGATTGTCAACCCTGGAATCAACCTTGAATGTGTAGAGCCCATAGCCCAGTGAATGATCAAGAACCACTTCAGAGCAATACCATATATCGTCGCGATAATCAATCTTCAAATGCAGTCGCTTATCTTGGTCAATCCAAACATTGACAGTATCATCGGAAAAATAGTTCGGTCCGGGTCCCAATAAATCACCTTTCTTGATTCGCCAGCGGTAGTTGCTCCAGTTGAAATATTTAATCGATTTATCCGGGTACTCATCCCAGCATACCACTCCCGGATCCATAGAGGGATGATAGTCCCGCGTTGATCCCGGTACATAGCTTAAATCAACAAGCAACGCTACCATGCGGTCCCATGGATAGGTGGAATTCGACCAGGTACCATCACCTTGGACAAAAGTATATGGATTTGCGACTGAAGGCTGCACATACCAGCGGTCGGTTTTGGCCCACAGGACAACCCGATATAATGCTGTATCCAAAATGTTTGCCGTGCCGTGGACTGTATTGTCACCCTGCTGCAGGTTTACGATATTTATCAAATACGGGCAGGCTACCGGAGCAGGTCCTCCTATAAAAACATGATTTATAATGAAAACGGCGTCACTGACATTACAACTTCCATCACCATTTGCATCTCCCGCTTCAATCGGAAACGGGATATCACCTCCGATAAAAACGTAATTGATTATATATACGGCATCGGATACATTAACGCTGCCGTCGCCGTTGGCATCGCCGCAGACATAATCACAGGCATATGCATTCTCATTGTTGCCGGCATAGGTAGAGGATATATCAGCACCGATTGCCGTATTGCGGGCATGCGATAATTGACTGTTTTGCGCCGATTGTAATATAGGAATAATAAGCAATAAAAACAGAATCACTGCAGCAGCATTTTTATGTAAGTTCATACGCAAAATTATTCATCAGGTAGTAAAGGTTGACTCTGTATTATACGAAAACATTCCTATTTTTGAAAGAATGTTTTGCAGACTGGGAATTCTTTTTTCCATTGAGAGTTATTTGCATGCTATCGAATGATTCGAATTGTAATTTGCTATAGGATGCAATTCTTGGTATATAAATAATCTTGGAAAGTTTAGAATTTGATTGATCTGTCTTCATATAGTTTTTGGGCTGTTTGGTCGAATTACCTTGACAAAACAGCATAAAAAGAGTACTTTGTTCGATGAATGAACAAAGTGTCAAAATTGGCAGATTTGTGTTTTTTGGATTGATATCCTTAAGATTACTGCTTTATTGCACATAGACTTATAAGCGGGGAGATTGCATATGGCTTCCGAAAAAATAGGTTCATTCAGGCTTCCAGCCGTTTTCTTTTTGGCGTTTTTGGCTGTCCTGAATTTTATCATCCTGGAAAATGTATTTGGTGAAGGAATCCCACAAGTAACCATTATAAATGACCCCTCCGGGTCAAGGATTCAGGTTGATGGTAAGGATTTTATGATCCTTGGAATGAATTGGGATTATGTACCGATTGGTGAAAACTACTCATACAGCCTGTGGACTAAATCAGATGATTTCATCGAGGCCGCACTGGCCAGGGAAATGCCCCTGTTAAAAAATATGGGTGTCAATACAATTCGGCATTATGCCGGTATTCCGCCTCGCTGGGTAGAATATATATATGAAAATTATGGAATTTACACGGTTATAAACCATCCTCTCGGTCGATATGGTGTGACAATTAATGGCGCTTATATCCCACAAACCGATTACTCCGATGAGAAATCACGTGCTGTTTTAAAGGCCGAGATGGAGGCGCTTGTAGATCAATTCAAAGATACACCCGGGATGCTGATGTGGCTGCTTGGAAACGAGAACAATTATGGCTTGACCTGGAGTTCGGCTGAAACAGAAGCTCTTCCCGAAGGTGAGCGTCAGGCCGCCAAAGCCCGCTATCTTTATTCTTTTCTCGGTGAAATTACACAGATGATAAAAGAGAAAGATCCGGACCGGCTGGTTGCGATGGCAAACGGAGATCTGCAGTATATCGATATTATCGCCGAGGAGATGAAGGGCCTTGATGTATTTGGGGCGAATGTGTATCGGGGCATTTCAGCCCGTGATGCATACGAAGTGGTTGAGGAGAAACTCGGCATTCCACTGATCTTCACGGAATTCGGATCTGATGCATTTAATGCGAAGACCATGCAGGAAGATCAACTTATGCAGGCCCGATACCTTAGAGGGCAATGGCAGGAGATCTACGAGCAATCCTATGGAAAGGGAAGGGTCGGTAATGCCTGCGGCGGTTTTACATTCCAGTTCTCCGACGGCTGGTGGAAATATCGCCAGGAGATAAATCTGGATGTCCACGATATAAATGCCTCATGGCCTAATGGCGGTTATCCAGAGGATTACGTCGAAGGTGAGAATAACATGAACGAGGAATGGTGGGGGATTTGCGCTAAAGGATTCCCTGACCAATCCGGATTTTATGAACTATATCCCCGCGCAGCTTACTATGTTTTGAAAGAAGCGTATTTGCTGGATCCCTACGGATCCAGCGCAACACTTGCGGGTATTCGCGACCACTTCGCGGATATCAATCTTATGGGATCGGTGCTGGATGCACGCGGCGATAAGGCCGCCAATTTGTCGGAGAAATCCAGAAGAGTAAGCATCAGCGGCGTTCGCATAGAGTTTGAAACTATCAGCACCGGCGGGGAGAGAATCAGTACGCCCGACAGTCCAACTGGTGATGCCGAGGGATACCCTACGTTTCGCGGATTTGACCATTTGCAATCCTATTATTCCGAGATAGAAGCCAAACCTTCAGAAAACGTAAGAGGCCAATTGACCTTGAATTATCTCGGCCATGTTCCGGAAAATCCCATAGATGAGATATTTTATGAAAATCGCGGCCGTGTCAAAACAGTCTTAACTGATGACGGTACTATAGAATTAAATGATATCGAAAGGTTGAAAGTTTATAATGCTTCCATATCGTGGGAAGACAGATGGTTTAATGTCGAGGGATTTTATCGCACAGGCCATTATCATTGGGGCTATGAAGGTGACTTCTTTGGCCTATACCAGGAAGCCAACTATGGTCCTAATATTGATATCTACAACGCTGATGCACCTCTGGGAATGGAGCTCACCGGCAAAAAAGATCTCAGTGGTGCAAAAATGGCAATAGGCCCGCAATTATGGTGGGGCGCCAATCCGGCGGTTCTGTTAAAATACCGGCGAACATTTGGTTCCATTACCGCTACCGGAGTATATCAGGAGGATCTTGAAGACAGAAGGGACGCCGTCAGTTCGATTGCGATTCCACTCCCGAAAACGAGAAAGGCAACAATTCATCTTGAAACCCAGAAGGGACCTTTTAAAATCGAAATCGGAGGGATTTGGTCAGGAGATAACAAGGCAGACCAGACTTATCAAGTCGTTAAAGGAGAGTCAGGCAATTATAGCATATTTCAGACCAGAATTCAATCCTCCGACGCCTTTGGAGGCAAATTCAAGCTTTCGTATTCAGGAGGAGGGATCAACTGGTACCTGCAGGGCGCGGCAATGGGTCTGGTGGCAGATGGAGGCCCTACGGCAACTCAGACATTTTCGGGATGGTGGCTTAAAGACAGCGGTAAAGGCAATCAGAGGAATATTCTGACCGGCCTTTCGATTAGATTTGGCAACCTCGAGGTGGCGCCGAATTTCCTCTGGCAGAAGCCCATCGAAGGTCCTATACCGGGTGATGTTCCTGAACCGGGGCGCCCGAGGAACGTTTTGGATGATCCATTCGCGGTCCGCGAAAATCGTGAGACAACAGCATTTGAGCTTATATTTACCTATGACCCCACTCCGGCAACCTGGATGTACACCTGGGATAGCGATATGCGCGAAGATGCAAATTTCGCTTTTACCTGTGGCATTATTTACAAGCATTTTCCCACTACCATGGATGCTTCCATAGGATTTCTGTCTGATGGTAGAACTACCTTCCCCTTTCCCGGAGCGACACCGCCACGCGATATTTGGGAGTGGTATGGTCGATATATATTCAAGCCAAGACCGGGATTTGGTGTTATAGCTAATCTTTATGCAGGTGAAGGCGAACCCAATGGCGATGATGAACGCCTGATTAAGAGGTATGGCGGAGATGTAAGGCTTATTAAAGGCACATCAAAACTCATTACATCTGTGAAGCTGAATGATTGGGGTCCTTATGATTATCATAAAGATTTCAATCTCACATATCCTCTGCAGCTATCGGCGGATATTTCACATATATTGGGAACTCCGGAATGGTTCGATCTTCCTCAGACTCGCATTGGTATTAAGGCGACATACAGGACACTGAATGAACATTCTCCTCGATACTGCCCGATCAGGGTCGGCGGTGTGTGTGATCCTGATGCGGCGGGAGTTGAGGATGGCAGTGAATGGGAAATTAGAACATATCTGCATATGAACATTGGAATGTAATTGGAATGGAAACAAGCGAAGAAACAGCAAAAGAATCTACAACTGTAGAAAAGAAGATTACCAAGCTGATACAGCAAATGACCGTTGATGAGAAAATCGGTCAATTGTCGTTAGTAAACAGCATATATGGCAAAATTTCCAAATCGCTCAAGCAAACGATAGCCGATGGCAAAATCGGAGGCATTCTAAATGAAGTTGATGTGAATGTTGTAAATGAGCTGCAACGTATTGCCAGAGAAGAGAGCCGCCTGGGCATTCCCCTGCTGGTTGGGCGCGATGTCATACACGGATTTAAGACGATTTTTCCTATCCCGCTGGGACTTTCCTCGACCTGGAATACTGAGATTGTCAAACAGTGCGGGCGTATTTCGGCGCGAGAAGCATCGGCAGCAGGTATCAACTGGACCTTTGCACCGATGCTGGACATCAGCCGCGATCCACGATGGGGAAGAATTGCCGAATCCTTTGGTGAAGATCCCTATCTAAGCTGTGAGCTGGCCAAGGCCATAATTAGCGGTTTTCAAGGCGATGATCTCAGAAATCCAGACTGTATTGCTGCCTGTGCGAAGCATTTTGCCGGTTACGGCGCCAGTGAGGGCGGCAAGGATTATAACACCACCAATATCCCTGAAAATGAACTCAGGAATGTATATCTTCGCCCATTCAAGGCCGCTCTTGATGCAGGCGCGGTATCAGTTATGACATCGTTTAGTGATCTAAACGGCATTCCTGCTTCGGCCAATGTATTTCTCCTAAAGCAAATTCTTCGTCATGAGTGGCATTTTGAAGGTTTCGTTGTCAGTGATTGGGAATCTATAAGCCAATTGTCAGTGCATGGTCTGACTGCAAATAACAGGGAAGCTGCATATGAAGCGGCTAATGCCGGTGTTGATATGGAGATGGTCAGCCGCACCTATGCCGATCATCTTGCCGATCTGGTCCGCGAGGAAAGAATTTCCGAGGATCAGATTGATATCATGGTGTCAAACATTCTGCGGGCAAAATTCAGATTGGGACTGTTCGATACTCCCCTTACTAAAACAGACCGCGCTGGAAATGGTAAGCCTCATAAGCATCTTGAGGCCGCGAAGCAATCGGCGACTCAAAGCTGTGTCTTGCTGGAGAATAGACATGGAATTCTCCCTCTTTCAAAAAAGGAGCTTTCATCGATTGCCGTAATCGGCCCTTTGGCTGATGATCCTTATGAACAGCTCGGGACATGGATATTTGACGGCGATAGAGATTTGAGTCAAACGCCGCTTAACGCCATCAAAGCGATTGTTGATGATTCGACTGAGATCCATTTTTGCCGGGCAATGGAAACAACACGCAGTAAAACTCGTAAGGGCTTTGGCGAGGCTATTAAAGTATCAGAAAAATCTGATTTAATCATTTTATTTCTTGGTGAGGAATCAGTTCTATCTGGGGAAGCGCACTGCCGTGCCGATCTAAATATGCCGGGTAATCAAAATGAACTGATAGATGAAATTGCAAAAACAGGCAAGCCAATAATTTTGGTTATCATGGCTGGCCGTCCACTTCTGCTTGAAGAGATTAGAAAAAAGGTTGATTCCATTTTGTATGCTTGGCATCCCGGCACAATGGCCGGACCTGCAATTGCGGATCTTCTGTTTGGTATTGAATCGCCTTCTGGAAAGCTGCCGGTTACATTTCCCAGGGCAGTCGGACAGATACCGATTTATTACAATCATAAAAATACCGGACGACCTGCAACGGATGAGTCAATAATTAAAATTGACGACATAAAGCCGGGTACTCCGCAGCATTCGAGCGGTGATACCTCTTTTTATCTTGATATTGATAATTTACCGCTTTACCCCTTTGGTTATGGTCTTTCGTATTCGGAATTTAAATATTCGCATTTAAAACTTGATAAGCATAGAATAAAATCAGGTGAGAGTATTAAAATCAATTTCGACTTGACCAATACCGGCAGATTCGAGGCGGAAGAGGTCGCTCAGCTTTATATCAGGGATCTTGTCGGGAGCGTAACCCGCCCGGTAAAAGAGCTTAAAGGATTTAAGAAAGTAAGGCTGCGGGCCGGGGAGACCGCTTCAATTTCTTTTGAATTAGCAACGGATTATCTGGCATTCTACGGGAGAGACAGTAAACTAATTACCGAGCCGGGTAAATTCCATCTTTGGGTTGGCGGATGTTCCGATACTGATCTTTGTGCGGAATTTGAGATCATCGAATAATCATAATCAAAATAAAATAAAAAAAGCATCACGAAACGTGATGCTTTTTTTATCATTCAATCTTATGAGTTTTCGAGGTCTGGCTTACCGCGCCTTCGCTCCAGCTCTTCCCTTACTTCTCGTGCCTTCTGCTCGGTTATGGGGAACTTTGCTACAGCCCAGATTGCAATGGCGGAGGTTACTATCGGCACGCCGGCATCAAACAGGCGCATTAATAATATGGCTCTATCGGTCTGGTTGCCCTCCAGATCGACGTCGAAACCGGTGGCATTCAGAAGGAATCCGCCTCCGGCGAGGGCAGCTGACATTCCCAACTTTACCACCCACCAGAAGATCGATCCGTACATTCCCTCGCGGCGCTTATGGGTTTTTAATTCATCATAATCTACTACATCGGCCACCATCGAAGGCATTAGCGTAAACAGACCGCCAAGGCTGAACGCCAAAAGAGGTGCCGGCAAAACAACCAACCAGGGGTAATCAGGATTATAGCATATCCATTTCAGGGCATAGCCAACCATGGAAATTCCAGTTGCCACAAAAAATGCTCTTCGTTTCCCAATTTTGGTACCAATCCAGGTTACAAATGCAATAACCGCGAAATTTGCTATGGCTCCAAATGTACCGGCATATCCTGCGTATTCGGCTCCCAGATTTTGCTTACCCTCGGCGACATAATAAATGATTACATAAAATTGAAAGGAAGAGACTAATATAAAACCATTAAAAACCAAAAATGTTGCCAGGCATAATTTTAAGAAAGGTCCGGATTTTACTGTTGTTGCGAATCCCCCGAAAAACTCCGTAAGATTATTGCGGATGGCTTTTGATGCACTTCCGTTTTTAGCGATCTCTGATTTGGCAATTTTCTTGAATCGTTCTTTTAAAAATATGGCCGGAAGAATACCAATACCGATTGTTACGACGCCGATAATTATCGCCAATCCGGCAGCACCGGCTACCTGGTCTTTGAAAAACTTTTCATAGGTCATTATCCATAAAAACCAGGGAGAAACAACATATGCCAGCTGGCTTATAAAGTTCTGTGTTCCCATCAGACGGGTCCGCTCATGATAGTCAGCGGTCATTTCATAACCCAGGGCTACCCATGGAGTCGCAAACACCGTATAACCTGCAAAGAAAAGAACTGAACCTACAAGGAAGTAAACAAAATAAAAGGTATCGCTTTGCCCTCTGGGTAACTGCCACAGGATGGCGAAGATAAGTCCTGCAGCTATCGCCCCTCCGAATATATATGGACGCCTTCTACCCCAGCGTGATTTAGTGTTGTCAGAAATGAAACCCATGATCGGATCGGTTATGGCATCGGTCAATCTAGGTAGTGATCCAAGCAGTCCAACCAGTGCAGGATTCATTCCTAATCCCAGATTTAGAACTATCATCATCCCGCCGCTGGCGGCCGCCAGAAGATTATTTATCAATCCCCCCAGGCCATAAATAATTCGCTGGGGCACTGATATTCGGTCTTCCGGTGCGGTCTTATAATGGGGAGTTGGATTCATTATTTAGTTTCCAAAAAGCTTTTAGTTAAAAACTCGAAAATAGGAGTTTTACATTTACACTCCACACTCTGGGATTCAGGTTCTCGAAGGCTCAATTTGCCTCCTGGTAAACCCTGACATAATCGATTAGCATTGTCTGTGGAAATACCGTTGTTGCATCTGGTGAGCCGACAAAATTTCCTCCGACAGCTATGTTGAGAATGATGTAGAAAGAATGATCAAATACCCATTCACCATCGACTTCTGATGGATTGGCAGTCAAATAGTGAATATCATCAACAAACCATTTGATCTCTCCGGCTGTCCATTCTACTGTAAAGACATGGAAATCATTATCGAAGCGATCATCTGCCAGATAGTATCTTCGGGTAAGTGCGTTTCCACCGGAATATCCGGGACCATGCAGGCTTCCATGAATAATCTGCGGCTCCTGGCCGCGATATTCCATGATATCAATTTCTCCGCATTGCGGCCAGCCAACTGTCTCGAAATTACTGCCAAGCATCCAAAAGGCGGGCCATATGCCTTGACCTGTGGGAAGCTTAACCCGGGCCTCGATTTTACCGTAGGTCGTTTCGAACTTACCGCGTGTAACGATTCTGGCCGAGGTGTAATTTCGATTCATATACGATTCTTCACGGGCCACTATAGTCAGATTTCCTTGCCCATCCAATGAAACATTTTCCGGTCTATTGGTATCATATTCAAGCTGGTTATTACCCCAATCGGTACCAATGTCATAATCCCATTTAGTCGGATCGGGTAACTGACCAGCCGGTCCCTCAAATTCATCCTGCCAGGCTAATTCCAAGGTTATCTCTGTTTCAATCGGATTACTATCGCAATTCATGGCCAGAAACGTTACCAGAAGCATGATGGGTATTGACCATCTACAAATGTACCGAGTCATTAATTCTCCCGTTTGCACGAGTATGTGCCTCGATAGGATTCATAAACATCACGTCCAGGGCCAAAGTTGCTGCCCCCAGCGCTATCGCCTGTGGACCAAGATCACTGGTTCTGATATCAACTGCGGCCTTGCTGACCAATGTACTATTACGCACTTTGGAACGTAACGGCTCGAGAAGAAGTTCTCCCAACCCGGCAAAGCCCCCGCCCAATATTGCAAGATTTGGATTCATCAGGTTAAACCATCCTGAAATAGCGATTCCCAAATATTCGGCAACTTCGCTTACAATCTTCAAAGCCAATTCGTCGCTGTTGAGAGCGGCTTTTTCGATGGCCTCCAAAGTGTGTTCCACACCCTTGAGTTGGCTTTTGGGATAGTTCTTTAATAGTTTTTTGGTTCGCTCGGCGATTGCCGGTTTTCCTACCAGGGTTGCCAAACATCCCCTCAAACCGCAAACGCATAATTCCCCATTAGGATCTATGGGAAGATGTCCCATTTCGCCAGCAACACCGCCCGCTCCTCGATATATATCTCCGTTCAATATGTATCCGGCACCGATGCCATGCGCGATTTTTATATAAATAAAATCATTAATGCCTCTTCCAGCCCCCCACCAGTGTTCGGCAAGGGCGCCGAGATTTGCGTCATTATCGACATAAATCGGCACGCCATACTTGATTTGAATCTGTTCCAGTCCGCTTTCACCCTGCCAGGCCGGGATAACTACCTCGGATAACATTCGTGGATTTAAGGGATCCACCGGGCTGGGAACAGCAACCCCTATACTAAATAATCGCTTGCTTCCATTGCCCCATTCTTTAAGGCATTGATCGCATAAACTTATAACAAGAGCGCGGGTACCTTCAGGATCGGTTCTAACAGGATGTTTCTTCTCCTGCCATGAGAGTACATGCCCGCGCAGATCGGTCAGGACCACCGAAACGTGGGTCGCTCCCAAATCCACACCAATTATGCAGCGGGCCTCATCCTGAAATTCTAAAACGATAGGACGCCTTCCGCCACTGGATTTACCGGCTCCAACTTCCGCAATCAAACCGGTGGTAAGAAGATTGTCTATAATCTCCGAAACTGTCGAACGGGACAATCCTGTCAAGCGCGCAATTTCCGCTCTTGAAGTCTTTCTTTTTTCCCAAATCAACTTCAGAACGGAATTTGCAAGGGGCCGTTCCCGAGAAAGAACGGCCCTTTTTCCAGATGTATTACTCAATGTTAGCTTCACTTTCATTGCTTTTCCGAAAACTCTCCAATTTATTTATGAAAGTATACGTTGTCAACAAAGACAATTCCATAAGTACCGGAGAGAATCAGCTGGGCAAAATGCGCCTGAGTTGTCAAACCGGTAAAGTCAGCCAATGGTATATCAAAGCTTACCCAGCTGCCGGTGCTCATCGTGGCCTGGTCAAAGGTCAACTCATGTTCGGCGTCATCTCCGCCGCCATAAGCCCCATCAGCGCCGAAATCTACCAGCTTGATTTTAAACTGGGAAGAACCATCGGTCGGGTCGGGAGTCCAGACATCTATATGGAAATGGGTCATGCCTGTTAAATCCTGAGGTCCGGTATTACCCACTTCATATTCAGCAATCGAGAAAACCAGATTAGTATATTTCTTGATGTTGTCTGAACCTATGCTAAAGTCACTGACATCGGCATTATCATAGATAGATGACCAGGTGTCAAAGTCTGTGCTCGTGTATGTATCGCTGAATACGGAAAATACATCCGCAGGAGCATCAGTCGGAGTCGGGGCTGAAGATGCCGGCTCAGTTGCAGCGCCCTGATAGAAATAGATATTGTCGACAAATACCGTGTTCGGGTCGCTGGTAATGACAATCTGAGCCAGGTGCTCGGTTGTTACCAGATTTGTGAAGTTGGCAAGCGGTACATCAATGCCCACCCACATTGCGGTGTTCATCGTGTTTTCATCAAAAGTCAACTCATGCTCGACGTCATCACCACCACCATAGGCGCCGTCAGGGCCAAAATCAACAAGTTTGACCTTGAACACATTCGGAGCATCTGTCGGATCCGGCGTCCACACATCCATGTGGAAATGAGTCATCGCTGAAGCATCCAGCGGTGAAGTCGTAAACTCTATACCGGCATAGACCAGGTTGGTGTATTTTTTCATGTTATCAGAACCAATATTAAAATCTGATACATCCGCCTGATCCCATGGAGCCGACCATGTGTCAACCGTTGTGGCGGGAGTATAGGCATCGCTATAAAGCGAGGCAACATTACCGGGATCTTGTGTCGGAGTGGGAGCTGCCGTTTCCGGTTCAGTCGCCAGACCGGCATCATAGAAATAGATATTGTCGATATAAACCGTGGAGAGACCAACCGAAGAGATTACCATCTGAGCCAGATGCCCGGTCGATGTCAGACTGGCGAAACTGGCCAGAGGGATATCGATACTTACCCACTCTTCGGTGTTCATGGTATTTTCATCAAAAATCAGTTCATGTTCGGAATCATCACCACCACCAAATGCACCGTCGGGACCGAAGTCAACAAGCTTTACCTTGAAGACATTCGGAGATGCTGTCGAATTAGGAGTCCAAACATCGATATGGAAATGGGTCATGGCAGAAGCGTCGAGAGTTGTTGTGGTAAACTCTATTCCTGCAAAGACAAGGTTGGTGTACTTCTTGGTGCTGTCTGTACCGATTAGATAGTCCTCAACATCAGCATCATCCCAGACAGCCGACCAGGTATCAACCGGGTGACTGGTATATGCATCACTCCATAAAGCCACAACGCTGTCGGACGGAACTGTTGGCGTCGGCGCAGGCGTTGCGGGTTCAGGTTCAGGTCCGCTGACATTGACTGTAACAATACCGGTGGCAGGGACCGATTTTGATGTTCCCAGGACCGCTGTCAACTCGGCGGTACCGGGACCTACAGCGGTGATAACTCCATCGCCGCCAACCGACACAACCGCTTCATTAGATGATGTGAAGGTGAAATAGTCCATCATGGCATTGACTTGAATATCAGTGCCATCAACATCAAATGTCACATAAGAACCATCGAATGTGATCTCATCATCCTGGGTAACATTCAATGTAATAGTTGGTATTACCGGGCGGGGATCGGTTATGGTAGTCAGGCTGTCAAAGACTATTTCGTCAACATGAATCTGGTATCCAACTCCCTCTTCAGCGCCTTCAGCGAAGTAGAAGAGGCCATTCTCGGCATTAAGCTTTTCAGCAAGGGGGATTGGAATGACATATTGCTGCCAGGTGGTAGTCAGGGCAAGACCGGTTACTTCCGCAATGTACTGAGATGTTCCGGTATTGTCATTTGCTATACCGGCGACATCGAGAGTTGCGTCCATACTGGCTTTGGCCCAAAATGTAAGCGCATTGTATGCTGAAAGGTCACGGCTGGCCGCGCCGGTATCCACAAATGCCCCTCCTGACCAGCTTGCATCAGGAATGGTTATATCCAGGGCCTGAGTACCGGTATATACAGGATCGGTTGTGACCTGAACGGCCTCAAAGAATGATCCGTCAAAAGCCAGATACGTTACCCTGGAACCGTATTCATCCTTAAATACTACGTCCATGCAGCAGGGCGGTCTTCCGCCAATAAAAACATAGTTTATGATCCAAACTGCGTCGCTGACATTGATTGAGGCATCGCAGTTTGCGTCACCTTTCTCATGACAGGCCGGTACCGGCCCTCCTATAAATACATAGTTGATGATGTACACGGCATCGCTGACGTTGGCACTGCCATCGTCATTGGCATCACCGGGAACATCACAGCATGATTCCGCGTAAGCAGCGTTCTGCGCAATAAAGATGCTCGCGAGCATTATTATGCAGAGCGTCAGGAAAAACTGCAAATGTTTCATGGATTCCTCCGTTTTTAATTAATTTTAATATTTTATTTACTTACAAGTCAGACCTTCATGAACTGAGCTAATGACGAATAGATCAGTGTCCAACATCAAAGCAGTATATAGTTCTGTTGTCACCACCGTCTATATTTTCCGCCGCCATATCATCTATGGAAATAAATATTATCAACGTAAATTGTGTTCGGATCGCCGGAGATTATCAATTGGGCCAGATGTCCTCTGGTGATGAGATTTACAAAATCAGTAAGCGGTATTTCAATACTGACCCAGCTGCCGGTATTTAATGTGCTCTCGTCCAGCGTGATTTCATGTTCCACATCATCGCCGCCGCCATCCCACACACCGTTGGCACCAAAATCTACAAGTTTGATTCTAAATATCGCAGGTGCATCGGTGGCATCCGGAGTCCAGAAATCCATATGGAAATGCGTCATCAAAGAGGCGTCAATTGTATTGGATGTAAATTCTATGCCGGCGAAAAGAAGGTTGCTGTATTTTTTGGAAGTATCTGAACCGATCACATAGTCTTGAATATCAGCGGTATCCCATGGTGCCGACCATGTGTCTACCGGAACATCAGTATAGGCATCACTGAAAAGAGATATAACATCAGCAGCATCGACTGTGGGGGCAGGCGCCGCAACTGCGGGAGCTTCAGGAATACCCGAATCATAGAAATAAATATTGTCCACAAAAACTGTGTTTGGATCACCTGATATGATTAACTGTCCAATGTGTCCTCTTGTGCTCAGCTCGGTAAAATTGGATATGGGAATATCTATGCTCACCCAGACACCCGTGTTCATAGTAGACTCATCAAAGGTGATTTCATCTTCGACATCATCACCGCTTCCGCCGTTATAAACACCGTTTTCGCCGAAATCAACCAGCTTGATCTTGAATACCGATGGTGCGGTTGTCGCATCCGGTGTCCAGACATTTAGATGGAAATGGGTCATGCCGGAAGCATCAACCGTGGTGGTTCTGAACTCAATACCGGCATAGAGAATATCTGTGTATTTTTTGGTGTTATCAGAACCGATCATGTAATCTTCAACATTGGCAACATCCCAGACAGCCGACCAGGTATCAACCGGTACATTGGTATATATATCACTAAAGATCGAAACCACATTGTTGGGGTCCTCGTCGGGCGTTGGAGCCGGAATGGTTGGCGCTGTCTGCTCGCCGGCGTCATAGAAGTAAATATTGTCAACATAGATTGTTGAAATATCCCCTGATATAATTAACTGTGCCAGATTTGCCCGCGATTGTAAACCGGAGAATGTCGACATCGGCAAATCTATTGAAACCCAGCTGCCTGTCACAAGAGCAGGAGAAGTGTTTCTGTCAAATACCATTTCATGTTCAGAATCGTCACCTCCACCAAAAGCGCCGTCAGCTCCAAAATCAACCAGTTTGATATTGAACTTGGCCGGTAAGGCAGTTGAATTTGGCGTCCAAATATCCATATGGAATTTTGTCATGCTCGATGCATCAATTGGCTGCGATGTGAATTCGATTCCGGCAAATTCAAAATTTTCATACTTCTTGACATCATCGCTGCCGATCGTTTCGTCGAAAACATCTGCAACATCCCAGTCGGCCGACCATGTATCCACGCTGACATCTGTGTAGGCATTGCTAAACAAGGAGACCACATCACTCTCCGAAGCAGTCGGTGTGGGAGCAGGCGTGGTAGGTGTAGCCGTGGCTCCTGAGACTTCAACCGTTACTGTTCCGGATGCCTGGACTGTTCCCAAAGTGGCGGTTAATTCGGCGCTGCCGGTGCCCACCGCGGTAACTACACCATTACCGGCAATACTAACTACCGTCTCATCGGAGGAGAAAAACGTGAAATATTCCTGCATAGCCGAGACTGTCCGAGAATTGCCGCTCACATCAAATGTAACCGAGGCACCCGTTATACTTATTGTGTCGCCCACTTCAACATCCATTGTGGAAGTAGGAATGGTTGGCTGCGGATTAGATATTGTGCCGAGGTCTTCAAATATTATTTCGTCAAACCATAGCTGATAGCCATTACCGTCTTCAGGCCCCTCGGCAAAATAAAAAAGGCCCTTTTCAGAGGTTAATTTATCTGAAAGGGGAATGGGTATAATATACTTTTGCCATTCAGTGGTAAGCGCCAGATTATTTATTTCTGCAGTGAATCTTGAGGTTCCGGTATTATCATTACCAATTCCCGCCACATCCAAAGTCGCGTTTGTGCTGGCTTTAGCATAAAATGTTAATGCATTATATGCAGTTAAATCACGAGAAATATCGGCAGTGAAGGCGCCACCGGCGTAGCTTCCTGTGGGATCACCTACATTGGGGACTATTATCTGTAATGCTTGTGAACCGCTATAGGTATTAACCTGATCCAAATCGAGCGCATCGAGTTTTGAACCCGCAAACGCTTGAAAAGTCACATTGCTGCCAAACTCATCACCGAAAACTACTGGATCGGTGGGAAAGGACACGGGTTCCAAAGTGCGGTCACTATCACAGCCAACGAAAACTGATATTACAAAAATCAGGATTGCAAAATGAATCATATTTTTGGTAAACAACTATTATCTCCTTATTATAGTCTTCAGATTTGGCGAACAAAGCGATAGTCAGTTGAAGTAATGTCGCGCAGTACTTTGTTCGATACACGAACAAAGTAATAACAGAAACCGATTTTGTCAACGATTAATTTCCAAAAAATGTGTTTTTTGTTAGAAAAAATGAGGCAGTCAAAAGAAGGGCTGCTTAATTGGCAAAAAATACAGTAAGTGTAACTTGCATAATGATATAAGGGCATGCATGCATAGTAATGGGTGATATATATTCTAAACGCCAAACAAATATTCTCATGATTTCAATTAAAAATATCTGATTAGATTATTCTTTTTATATGTTTGTTTACTAAGACAACTATGCCCCGATTTATAAAGCCGCAGTAAAATACTTTTGCTGTAAAATCAATCCTAATCAGTCAAATTAAAGAGCCTTGGGCCAAATTGTACCGCTGCCTAGATGATTGAGTGTTTAAGTCTCGGATATAATTGGTATAAAGGGGTTGGGGGGTGAGATGAATCGTGCTGTAAGTGATTATTTTGTATTTTATTATCCGTTAGAAAACAAAAAAACTGGGCGACAGGGATTCGAACCCGACTTTATTGGTTCAATATATTCAAATAAGTCAACCATTTTTACGAAATCCAAAGCATGTATCAATTCACTCGAAGCCAAGTTATTGGAGGTTCCAAAATAGAAAAAACTCAGATTAGAAGACCATTCCATGATTACGTAAGGAAAACCATTTAAATCCATTATAATAATCGCTTACCAAATAATGACTTATGCCAATCTACTGGCTTTTGTGCAATGGTTCTAGGCCACTTGTTTTTGGAGAGATTGCTATTAGATTAGGCAGTTTCGGTTATTGCTTCCAGGCTCGTATATGTGCTTGCTATGTAATTCATTATAAAATTGTCGGCCAACGGTCCATACTTTGACAATGCTATCAGTTATTGAATATTTTGACTATCCTGCATGCATATTTGGTCTCATTTTGGTCCCAAAAAGTAAAATCTATTAATTTTATGCTTCGCTATTAAAAATAATGGGCATGTCATCTTATTGATTGACATGCCCATGTATATTTGGTAGCCCTACGGGGAATCGAACCCCGGTTTGATGGCTGAGAACCACCCGTCCCCGCCAGCCCATTTTCACAACTTGTTGTTTAGCAGTCAAATACTATTTATGTGCTGATTTTTCAAAGACTTGCAGATTACAGTACTTTTAATCTCGTTTAAGCTGTTTTAAGGTGTTTTGAATCCGGATGGTCCCAAAGTGGTCCCAAAATATAAGCAAGCCGGCGATGGTTTCATCGCCGGCTTTTTAGAGGAGATCTTCTGGCCAGATTAGCCCCAAAACCAGAAGTATCCACTGTACCCTTTTCAGGGACCTGTTTTACTTCATGAGTATCATCTTCTTCGTTTCCACGAACTCACCTGCTGTCAAGCGATAGAGATAGATTCCGGAG
>WJIM01000158.1 GCA_014730285.1 Candidatus Zixiibacteriota bacterium | reverse complement strand
TGGGTGACATTACCGCGAGTCGTATCGAAATGAGTATTATTGGGTACATAATCACCCTCTTTGAGGATGGTGGAAAAGAGCAGATTTTCAGCGACTCGTCCCTGATGCACCGGAATAATATGTTTGAAGCCGGTGATATCCTGCAATGTCTCAATAAAATTGAAATAGTTGCGGCAGCCTGCATACGCCTCATCGCCCTTCATGATACCGGCCCATTGATCATCGCTCATTGCCGATGTGCCGGAATCGGTTAGAAGATCGATGAAAACATCTTCCGATCTGATATTGAAAATATTGAAGTGTGCCCTTTGAATATTCAGTTCACGCTCCTCTTTGGTGGTCATTTTGATCGGCTCGACCACCTTGATCCGGTAGGGCTCAACCGGAAAATCCAAATCGTCAATCATCCCCGGGCCTTCCTTTATGTTGTCTGACTATATTTCATAAGTAAATATAAGCATTTATAAGCTATTTACGGGAAATTATTCGAAATTTATGGGAGTTATCCCCTTTTGAGCTTGAAGGCTGGGACGATGTGGCCTACAAGCAGGTCTCTATTATTGTAAACATTCGGTTTAATAATTCTCTTTACGAAATCCAGTCTCGAATCAGGCAGAACACCTATCTGGCGCAGCGCCTCGACCACAACAGGCCCCAGCGCCCGGAAATTGCCGTCTCCGATCTTAACTGCCATGCCCCAGCCCTTATCGAGGATTCCCACCCCCTGAATTGCCTCGCCGCCCAGCTTGCAGAACACTTCTTTCGGTAGGGCCTGCATGATGTAATAGTCCGACCTGTCCTCGCCGGAAACCATGATTGGATGGGTCTGGATTGCCTCTATGATTGTCTTAAATGCTTTCTTTCTGACCTCGCCATCGGTCTTGAGACTGGCGATATTTGCAAATCCCAGCGCCAGATTTTTTATCGGGAAGGCGTAATTGGGCAGGGAGCAGCCATCAGTCCCCAGCTTCATATCATCGGGAGATATTTCGCAGATCTCCGAGACAGTCTGCTTGACTATTTTCTGCGGTTCGTAATCGGGATCGAGATATCGCTTCGGGTCGCATCCAAGCATCAGAGCCAGAGCCAGTTGCCCGGAATGCTTGCCCGAGCAGTTATGCTGTATCGGTGTGAATATCTCGTCTTTAGTAGGTAGAATGTTAAATGTGCGGTAATCTATAGGTGGATGAGTTCCACATTGAAGATAGCTTTCGTCCAGACCTATTTTATCGAGATTTTTCTGTACCTGTTCGGTATGGATTGAGCTGCCGGAATGAGACCCGCACATAATTGCCAGCGCCTTCAAATCGAAGCCGTATTTTTCCAGTCCGCTTTGTTCTGTCAGGGGAACCGCCTGGAACGGCTTAAGCGAGGAGCGTGTGTAACTGATCAGGTCGGGATCGCCGGCATAGTACTGCACCTGGCCTTTGTTGTCGACCACAACGATCGATCCGAAGTGCACCGATTCGACCGTATTTCCTCTATATACCTCAGCCAGTATCTCTTGCATCGGGATATTATAACACACTGGCATTGATAATTCAACTGTTATTTTATGGGGTTTTGCGGCGATGTTTCTAAGTCAAAAGAAATTAATTGTTTATTCAAAAAAATGTCAAAAAGTGCTTGAAATTCTTTCGCATTCTGATAGATTCTCTTTACTAATTTAAGATGGGGTGAATAGTTTTATGCGTTTTGATTATTATCTTGTTGTGCACTACTGGAACATGTCCTCAATCTGACAGCGTTTGACATCATCATTTTGCTGTTCAGCTAACCATCTTATGTAAATTATTACAGGAGGATATTAATGAAGAAGAACGTAATTATCATGGGTGCAGCAGGAAGAGATTTTCACAATTTCAATACATTTTACAGAGACAATAAATCCTATAACGTGGTCGCCTTCACAGCCACTCAGATTCCTAACATCGAAGGCAGAAAATACCCGGCCAAGCTCGCCGGAAAATTGTACCCCAAGGGTGTTCCGATTCTGGCCGAGGAAGACCTCGAGAAATTGATCGTCAAGCATAAAGTTGACGAGGTGGTTTTCTCCTATTCCGACGTTCCCCAGCAGCATGTCATGCATGCCGCCGCGGTTGTCGACAGGGCCGGAGCATCATTCGTACTTCTGGGCTCCAAGGAGACTATGGTAAAGTCCAAAAAGCCCGTGATTGCGATCACTGCGATCCGTACCGGATGCGGCAAGAGCCAGACCACGCGCAAGGTCTGTGAGGTGTTGAAGGAGATGGGCAAGCAGCCGGTGGCGATTCGTCACCCCATGCCTTACGGCGACCTTGCCAAACAGATCAGCCAGCGTTTTGCAAAACTCTCCGATTTGAAGAAGCATAAATGCACTATCGAGGAGATGGAAGAGTACGAGCCTCATATCAAAGCCGGTACGGTCTGCTATGCCGGTGTTGATTATGAAGAGATTCTGAAAAACGCCGAGAAGGAAGCTGATGTTATAGTCTGGGACGGCGGTAATAACGACACACCGTTCTACAAGCCCGATCTCTGGATAGTGGTCACTGACCCGCATCGTGCCGGACATGAGCTGACCTACTTCCCCGGCTTCACCAACTTCATCGGTGCCGATGTGATCGTCATGAACAAGATGGAAACTGCCGGTCCCGAGGATATCGAGGAGCTGCGTGAGAATATCGCCATCTTCAATCCCAACGCTAAAGTGATCGAGGGTGCATCGCCGGTATTCGTGGACGATCCCAAGGTTATCAACGGCAAGAGCGTCCTGGTTGTCGAGGACGGTCCTACGCTTACCCACGGCGAGATGCAGTACGGCGCAGGCATTGTGGCCGCCCAGAAATTCGGCGCTGTCGAGTTTGTCGATCCGCGTCCATACCTGCGCGGAACTCTAAAAGGCACATTCGAGAAATATCCCAATATCGGCCCGTTGCTTCCGGCCATGGGTTATGGCGCGCAGCAGGTTAGGGATTTGAGCGCTACAATTAATGCGACTAAATGCGACTCGGTCGTTATCGCTACTCCAATCGATTTGAGACGCATCATAAATATCAAGAAGCCCTCGACCAGAGTGCGCTACGAATTGCAGGAGATCGGTTCTCCCGATATGACCGAGGTCATCTCGGAGTTCTTTAAGAAGAAAAAATAATGTCTCCTAAAAAACAGACAGCGGTAATAGCATTAGGCGGGAACGCCATAACCAAAAAAGGCGTTCCCGATACAATTGCGAATCAGTTTGCGAATACACGCCAGTCGCTTTCGGGAATTATTCCGCTTATAAAAAACGGATATAACATCGCCATAACTCACGGCAACGGCCCGCAGGTGGGCAATGCGCTCCTGCGTGTTGAGATGGCGCGGGAAACCGCCCCGATACTGCCGCTGGGAATCTGCGTGGCCGACACCGAGGGCGGCATGGGCTATATGATCGAGCAGTCTCTTCAGAACCGCCTGCGCAAGGAGAAGATCAAGCGGGATGTGGTTACGATAGTAACCCAGGTTGTGGTTGACAAGGACGATCCCTCGATCAAAGATCCCAGTAAATATGTCGGGCAGTTTTATGATTATAATACCGCTCGCAAATATGCCAAGGAGCGCGGCTGGCAGATCAAAAAAGACGCCGACCGCGGCTGGCGAAGGGTGGTGGCCTCGCCCCTTCCAATCGAGATCCTGGAATCCAAACAGATCAAAACGCTGGTGGATAAGAGTGTAGTAGTGATCGCTGCCGGCGGGGGTGGAATTCCCGTATTTATCGATGATAATGGCGATTATGACGGTGTGGATGCTGTTATCGACAAGGATCGTGCCAGCGCACTATTGGCCAAAGCAATCGGCGCCGAGCTTTTGATAATCCTGACAGGCGTAGATAATGTCGCCCTGAATTTCGGTAAGCTCGACCAGAAGCTTCTGGGAAGCATTAAATATAAAGAGATGAAAAAATACTTGAATGAGGGACACTTTCCGCCCGGAAGTATGGGACCTAAGGTGGAAGCTGCCCTTGGATTTTTGGAAATGGGCGGCAAAAAGGTCATAATAACCTCTATCGAAAACGCTTATGAGGCTGTTAGCGGCAATGCCGGTACCATAATAACCGTGTGACTATGCAGGGCCTGAGCGAAAAAGTCGTTGATGAAATTCTGAAATATGGCAATCTATATGAGGTAGGGGGGTGTGTTCGTGATTCTCTTCTGGGAATGGGAATCGCCGAAAAAGACCGCGATTACCTTGTAACCAAAATCGAATTTGAAAAGCTTGTCGAAGTTCTTGAAAAATACGGCCATGTCGATCTTGTAGGAAAATCATTTGGAGTTATAAAATTCACAGCCTCCAACAACGGTGCGGAACGAATTACCTATGATATCGCTCTTCCCCGCAGTGAGTTTTCGACCGGAATCGGCCACCGCGATTTCAAGGTCGACTTCGATCATACCCTTCCGATCGAGGAGGATTTAAAACGCCGTGATTTCACCATTAATGCGATAGCACGAAATCTGCGCGACGACAAACTGGTCGATCCCTACGGCGGGCAACAGGACCTGAAGTATGGCCTGATCCGCATGCTGACAGCCAATACATTCGAGGACGATCCACTGCGCATGCTCAGGGCGGTGCAGTTTGCGGCACGGTTCGATTTCGAAATCGAACCGCAGACCTTCGAGGCAATCCGCCAGAATGCCGGGCTGATAAACACTGTCACGGCGGAGAGAATCCAGGAAGAGCTTAATAAGCTTCTGACCCGCTCAAAGAAGCCCTCGCGTGGATTTATTCTTCTGGATCAGACAAATTTGCTTAAGATCATTCTTCCCGAACTCGCCGTCGGAATCGGCGTCGATCAGCCGGGGGGATATCATGCCCATGATGTATTCCTGCACTCGCTTTATACTGTGGATGAGCTGCCGCAGGACAATCTCAGCCTGAGGCTGGCCGGGCTTTTGCATGATATCGCCAAACCCCATACCAAGCGGGTTAAGGAAGGTAAGGCTCATTTTTACGGGCACGATCAGCAGGGCTCAGATATAGCGAAAGAAGTGCTCAGGCGTTTACGTTACTCGAATCAGATCATAAAGGATGTGCAAACCCTGATAAAGTCGCATATGTTCACCTCTGAGATGTCAGACAAAGGTGTACGCCGTCTGATAAAAAGGGTTGGTCTCGATAATGTCTTCGATCTCCTGGAATTGCGGCGGGCTGATGTCCGCGCTCAGGGAATGGGCAATACTACGCCCGAAATCGATGAGCTGGAGGAAAGAGTCAGGGGAGAGCTCGAGGAAAAGGTCCCATTGGGAGTGAAACAGCTCGCAATTGATGGTAATGATCTGATGGAGGAATTCGATTTGAGTCCCTCGCCGATGGTGGGTGAGATTTTATCTTGTCTTTTGGAAATAGTGCTTGATTATCCTGAAAAAAACCATAAAGAAGAACTAATACAACAGGCTCGGGTATTTTTGAGAGAGAAGGAGCGAGAATGAAGATTCATGAGTATCAGGCCAAAGGGCTTTTTGAGGCACAAGGTATTCCTGTTCCCCCCGGAGATGTTGCCACTACACCCGAACAAGCCAAAAGCATTGCTGAAAAGGTCGGGAAACCGGTAATGGTAAAGGCTCAGGTGCATGTGGGCGGCCGTGGAAAAGCAGGCGGAGTGAAATATTGTGCTAACCCGAAAGAAGCATACGACAAGGCCTCGCAGATTTTGGGCATGGACATCAAGGGTCTGACGGTAAAGAAAATTCTGGTGACGGAGGCCGTCGAGATCGAAACCGAATCGTATGTGGGGATTATCCTTGACCGCGCCACGAAAAAACCCGTGATGATGGTGTCACCGGCAGGCGGAATTGATATCGAGGAAGTGGCCCGGGAAACCCCGGAAAAGATTTTCAAGCATCATATCGATCCCATTCTGGGAATGCAGATGCATGAAGCCAGAAAGCTGGCCTGGAATCTGTATGATGACGGCAAGCTGGTCAACCAGGCCGCCAAAATCATCCAAAAAGTCTACCAGACCTATATGGACAACGATTCCTCGCTGGCCGAAATCAATCCGTTGATTACGACTCCGGAAGGCAAGGTTCTGGCTATCGACGCCAAAATCAACATCGATGACAATGGCCTCGACCGGCACCCCGAAATCGAGGAGATGCGGGATATGCAGGCTGAGGATGAATCGGAGATGGATGCCAAAAAGGCCGGTCTGTCCTTCGTTAAGCTGGAGGGCAATATCGGATGTATCGTTAACGGCGCCGGCCTGGCCATGGCTACCATGGACCTGGTCAAACATTTCGGCGGAGAACCTGCCAACTTCCTGGATATCGGCGGTTCCTCCAATCCCGAAAAAGTGCTCAATGCGATGAGAATTATTTTGCGTGATTCCAACGTAAAGGCTATCCTGTTTAATATATTCGGCGGTATTACTCGCTGCGATGATGTTGCCAACGGTATTGTCTCCGCGGTGCGGGAATTGAATCCGCAGGTACCTATCGTTATTCGTCTCACCGGTACCAATGAAACGGAAGCTCGTAAAATATTGGAAGCTGTCAACCTGACCGCCGTATCATCTATGGAAGAAGTGGTCAAGACAGCGATCGATAAAGCAGGAATTGCAGCTTAGCGGTTTTAATGGGTATAATCATGGAGGTCGACTGTGATTAATGAAGATTCATTGAACGAGAAAAAAAGACCTGAAGATGAGAAAGAAGAATTCATCAAGGAGCCCGAAGAGGAAACGGAAGAGGATCCGGAAGACGAGAAATTAGAGGGCGAACTGAACGATGAAGAACTTTCTCTGGATGAAGATGAAAACGACGACGAAGAAGATGCCGACCTCGAAGATGAAGAAGAGTTCTACGAAGACGATTTCGATGAAGATGATGAATATGAAGACTACGACGAAAATGACGAAGAGGACAGACGACATCTTTACCGCCGCAAAAAAGGCTTTTCATGGGAAAATGAAGATGATTACGACGACGAGCGCGGCGAGATCGACTATGGAGATGAGGATTATTAGGAAATGTGTAAATCTTCCGTTCATGAATCATTCAGGAGAATCACAGTCAACTCTTGCATTTGCAGATATAAAGATTTGGGATTAAACCGGATAAAAATTTGACGAGGTATAAATGAGTATTTTCGCTGACAAAAAGAACAAGGTTATCGTCCAGGGCATAACCGGACGTGATGGTTCCTTCCATACCAAACAGATGATGGAATACGGAACCAAAATTGTGGGCGGTGTTACTCCCGGCAAGGGCGGCCAGAAATTCGAGGGAGTGCCTATATTCAATACTGTCGAGGATGCCGTAAAGGTCACAAAGGCCAACACATCAATCATCTATGTTCCGGTAGCGTTTGCAGCCGATGCTATCCTGGAGGCAGCATCCGCCGGAATCAAGCTGATTGTGTGCATAACCGAGGGTATCCCCGCCAATGATATGGTCAAAGTCTACAACTATTTGAAGGGTACGGATGTGCGTCTGATCGGCCCCAACTGCCCGGGAATAATTTCCCCCGGCAAGACCAAAATCGGGATTATGCCGGCACAGATTCATAAGAAAGGCAAAATTGGACTTGTGTCCCGCAGCGGCACCCTGACTTATGAGATCGTGTATAATCTGACACTGGCCGGGCTGGGTCAGTCGACCTGCCTGGGAATAGGCGGCGATCCTGTCATCGGCACCAATTTCATCGACTGCCTGGAAGCCTTCAATGAAGATAAGAGCACCGAAGGCATCGTGATGATCGGTGAGATCGGCGGTACCGATGAGGAAGAAGCGGCCAAATATATTAAAAAGCATGTCAAAAAGCCGGTGGTGGCATTTATAGCGGGACGAACCGCTCCTCCCGGAAAACGTATGGGACATGCCGGGGCGATTATCTCCGGCGGAAGCGGAACTGCGGCCGATAAGATCAAGGCTTTGAACAAAGTCGGCATCCCCGTGGCTGAAATTCCGTCAGAAATTCCGATACTATTAAAGGAAAAACTGGAAAAGGCCAAAAAGAAAGCCAAACCTAAAAAGAAGGCAGCCTCGAAGAAGACCAAGGCCGCCAAAAAAACGGCGAAGAAGAAGGCTGCTAAAAAGGCCGGCAAGAAGAAAGCAGCCAAGACAACTGCAAAGAAAGCCGGAAAAAAAACCGTAACTAAGAAAACAGCCAAAAAGAAAACGGCGGCGAAAAAAGCTTCCAAAAAGAGGACTTCAAAAAAGAAGTAAAATGTTGTTTTTAATAGATTCTGCAACAGTTGGAGTTTTAAGATGACAGAAACAAAAACCGGTGAGGCTCAAGCCCAAGAAAAGCCTCCCGAGGAAAAGCAAGAGGCAAAGGAAGAAGTCAGGGAAGAATCCGGCCCAAAGAAAAGTGGTAAAAAGGATTACACCGGATCGAAGAATCCCCTGACTATTTTCTATCACTGGTGCAAAGCGTGCAATATATGCATCGCTCTTTGTCCTCACGAAGTGTTCATTCCAGACCGAGACGGCAAACCGATTGTTGAGCATCCCGAGAAATGTACTCAATGCGCAATCTGCTGGCTGCATTGTCCCGATCTGGCTATCGTTTCCAATGAGAAGTAAGGGAGATATTATGGGAAAAAATATAAGACTGCTCCAGGGAAACGAAGCTTGTGTTGAAGGGGCTTTGCTGGCAGGTGTTCGTTTCTTTGGAGGTTATCCAATCACACCGTCTACCGAGATTGCCGAAGGATTATCCCGGCGGCTTCCACTGGTAGACGGGACATTCGTTCAGATGGAAGATGAAATAGGTTCGCTGGCGGCCGTGATCGGAGCTTCAGTTTCCGGCGTCAAAGCCATGACTGCAACCTCCGGACCGGGCTTTTCGCTAATGCAGGAGCATATTGGATATGCTTTTATGGCGGAGGTACCGTGCGTGGTTGTAGATGTTCAGCGCGGCGGACCTTCGACCGGACTGCCTACAAAGGTTTCTCAGTCCGATATCATGCAGGCGGCCTACGGCACGCACGGCGACTACCATGCCATCGTACTGGCGGCTTCCTCTTGCGAGGAGTGCCTGCTCTACACTATAAAAGCGGTGAATCTTTCCGAAAAATACCGCACCCCGGTTGTGCTTTTGACCGACGAGGTCATCGGGCACATGCGCGAGAAGGTCGAGATTCCCGATCCGGAAGTTGTCGAGGTTATGGAACGGGTCAGGCCCGAGGTGCCGCCGGAATGGTACAAGCATTTCGAGATCACACCGACCTTTATCTCGCCCATGGCATCCTTCGGCGACGGCTACCGTTTCAATATTACCGGGCTGACGCATGACGAGATGGGCTTTCCGACCGCCAAGCCGGTTCAGATAAAGGCCAAGCTCGACAAACTCAGGAAGAAAATCGAACGGAATAAAGAGGATATCTGCGAGATTAAGACCGCTTACATGGATGACGATCCCCATGTCGTCGTGCTGTCATCCGGAATTGTCTCACGTGCGGCCAATCAGGCGGTCAAAATGGCCCGCCAGAAACGCATGAAGGTGGGTGCGATACAGCTCGTAACCGTCTGGCCTTTCCCGGATGAGCTGATTATGAAATACATGAAAACATGCCGTCATTTAATCGTTGCAGAATTAAATCAGGGACAGATTCTGAAGGAAATTGAAAGATATATCGACAAGAGACATACAAAAATCGATTTCCTCCAGCGTTATGACTCCGAACTTATAACCCCGCAGGATATTCTCCAGAAAATCCGGGAGGTGAAGTAATGGCTACGACTACGAAAAAAATAGAACAGCCCTCCGGCGTTGTACACAAATACCTGCGTCCCAAAAAGACCTTTCCGCATGTCTGGTGTTCCGGCTGCGGGATCGGTATCGTTCTTGGCTGTCTGATACGCGCAATCGATCGACTGGGTATTCCCAAGGATGATATCGCAGTGCTTTCCGGAATCGGATGCTCCTCGCGGCTTCCTGTGTATGTGGACTTCAATACCCTGCATACCACCCACGGCCGCGCCATAGCATTCGCCACCGGTGTGAAGGCTGCCAAGCCCAAGCTCAATGTTATCGTTATTACCGGAGACGGCGACTGTTTGGCAATCGGCGGAAATCATTTCATTCACGCCTGCCGCAGGAATATCAATATCACCACAATTCTGGTGAACAATCATATCTACGGCATGACCGGCGGACAGTTTTCGCCCACCACGCCTTACACCAAACGCGGTTCCACCGCTCCCTACGGTAATCTGGAGCATCCCTTTGATGCGGCCAAACTCGCCATTGCCGCAGGCGCATCGTATGTCGCCCGCAGTACGGTTTACCATGCGGGACAGTTGACCAGGCTGATTGCGGATGGAATTTCTAATGATGGTTTCTCGCTTATCGATGCCCTTTCCAACTGCCATACATACTACGGCCGCTGGAATAAAGAGGGCGATCCGGTGAAGATGATACAGTGGTTCAAGAGCCATGTGGTCCCGGCCGCCACCGCCGATAAAATGCCGCCCGAAAAGAAGGAAGGTAAATGGCTGACCGGCGTACTGCACAAAGAAGATAAACCGGAATTTACGGATAATTACGAGAGGCTGAGAGCCGAACTTAAAAAGAGATAAACGGGAGTTATAGATGTCCAAAAATAAAAGTCAACAGTCACAGTCTGACCGTTATGAGATCAGGCT
>WJIM01000157.1 GCA_014730285.1 Candidatus Zixiibacteriota bacterium | reverse complement strand
GTCTTTTAAGTTTTAGTTAAAAAAATATCTTGGATATTCTTATGAGAGTAGTATGTGGATTACCTGGAGAGTTGAAAAGTTCATTTGGTTTAAGATTTAGGAAAGATAAAAACTACCGCGTTAGCGGTTTAGTTCAATATCCCATTATGTCGACAGGAGGGGGATTATAGGTTTGGGAGGAAGAAGCAAATTCTTATAAATTGCCAGGAGCTTTTTATCCCTTGATTCTTTAAGTATTTTTGTGTTTTTTGCCAGGATATTCCTACTTCCATCCCCTATGAGGTCGTCTGAACCCCTTAATATTATCTTGATCTCTTCTGTTGTTAGCGGACCGGAATCCTGGGGATGAAGATAAATTGGAACTTTCTTTATTTTTCTGCTCATTTTAATAAGACCTATTTTCTTGTTTATATTTCATTCCATATGCCAGCTTCTGCCATACATTTGATCAAAGCCTTTTAATATCTTTTTAATCAGAGCTTAAACTTCTATTTTCAAATACAATAATTGAACCAATAATCAAGTCTAATGGTCTGGGCTCCCCTATCCAGTATATGTGAGATAAGAGCTGCCATCCACTCTAAGGGATTTAGCTCGGCTCCCTTTTTACCATATTTGGATTCATATATTACCAGCGGTCTTTGAGGGTAATATTGACATCGACTTCCTTAGTTCTTTTTATCTAAACATTATCATTTCGATTTTGCACGAGCTGTTTTTTATTTTTCGGTTTAATATAATATCTTATAGGATGTTTGAAGAAACTGAAAATAGAGTTGAAAGAGCCGTTATATCCATTTATCCTTTGCACTTATTGCGAAAGAATTATCTGCAGGTCGCAGACGTTCGTATTCGTCGGACCTGTTTTGATAAGTCCGTCAATGCGGCTGAAAAATGAGTATGCATCGTTATCCGCCAAATATCCGTTTATCTCCATTCCAGCCTCTTCTGCTTTCTTCATGAGATCGACCGATGCGAAACCGCCGGCAGCGTCGGTAGGACCGTCGTTTCCGTCGGTGGCAACGGAAGCAAAAAGGATTCCGGGATACGCTTCCGGCCGGTCCGCAACTTCCGATAAGAACGCTAAGGCCATTTCTTGGTTCCGTCCTCCTTTTCCGTTCCCCCGGATGGTAACGGTCGTTTCCCCTCCGGCAAGAATACAGACGGGCTTTTTATAGGACCCTCCGCCGGGTAACTTATGAGTATTATCCCGTTCCGCGGAAGCAGCTGCTTCCTGTGCGAGTCCTGCATAGAATTTTGCGATTTCCCGTGCTTCGCCGATCACCCGGGAGGTGAGAAGAAAAGGGTTATAGCCGAGTGCTCCGGCTTTCTCCGCAGCAGCCCGAAGTGCCAGTGCATTGGTCCCCAGCAGCACATTGGTACTCTTCGTGAAACACGGATTTTCGTTACTCGGCGTCTCTTCAACGTAACCTGCTACGCCGTCGGTAATAAGTTCCATTACCCGTATAGGAATGCTTCCGGCAATACCATATTTTTCTATTATACCCATTGCCTGCTGAAATGTTGTTTTATCAGGTACGGTCAGTCCCGATGCGATGCTCTGCAGATCGTCTCCTACAACATCAGAGAGAATCAGGCTGATCGACCGGGCCGGATATATCCTTTCCGCGAGCCTGCCCCCTTTGATACCGGACAAATGCTTTCGTATGCAGTTTATTTCATAGATAGTAGCGCCGCAGAAAAGGAGTGCCTTCGTAGTCTCCTGCATATCAGCCAGGGTAATGCGGTGAGTATCGTCATAAAAAGGCAGTGTTAGCAGGGCGGAGCCACCGCCGGAAATACAATTGAGGAATAGTGTTTTTTCACCGCCCTTTTTCGCAAGGTCTGCGATCACAGCAGCGGCGTCTATACTCCCTTCGGTCGGAACAGGATGCCCCCCCTCTATCTGCCGGATTATTTTCAGCCCAGCAGTATGTCCCGGTTTAATGCTTATAGCACCATCGGTAATCCGGTTTCCTAGAATCTCTTCCAACGCTTTCGCCATGGGAGCGGTTGCCTTTCCGGCACCGATTACATAAACAGCATCGAATTTTGACAAATCAACGGAGTCGCCGCTGCTGAACGAAAGTATGTCTCCGTGAAGTTTGATCTTTTCTTTGATCATTCCGTATGGACTTACTGAACAAATCGCGGCTTGCGCAATCTGCAGAAGGTCGTCTCGCTTGTCTATCATTTTACCACTTCTAAAATAAAGTCTGTATGTATCTTATATCCCTAATAACGGAACGCCGTAGGGGCCGTCCGACAATTTTCCTCCTAGTCCTTTAATTCAAATATCATCTCACTCACCGTTAAGTCTCTGCCCAAATCCAAAATATGTATTAAATGCTGTAATCAGACCTGTTAGAGTGTCAACTCCTGAGGAACCTCCCCAGTCTAACATTTTCGATACCGCCGCGGGAATCTCATCCGATTCCCATTCAGTGAGACTCTCCATCGCATTGTGCAGCAGTTCGGAAAAACAGCCGTGAAAGGCATATTCGATAAGCGACTCCGACAAAATAGTAGTGTTACCCGCGACATATCTTAGGCACCGTTTCCGCATCATTTCAAGATTAATGCCCGGAAAGAGGGTGCCGGTGAGTCCATAAAACCCAAACAGCCATCCTATAAGAAAGTCGTCTCCTGAAGGCGTCAATCCCGGTCCTTTACCGATAAGACCACGATAACCTCTCTCAAACAAATCCAATGAACCCTGCCGAACTCCTTCTATAAGCAGGCCCACATCATCACGGCACATCGACAATAATGAAGTATCATTGTCGGAAGAAATGTCAACGTTACCGATCGATTGATGTTCCTCCAGAAATCTCTTCAAACCCCTTCCCTCTTCCAGCCTCAGCACAGCCTTTTTAAGTTTTTCGATTTTGTTTGCAAATCGTTCTTTAGAACAGCCATGTTCCGGATCGTCATACAATCCGGGCCGGGAAAGGTCCACAACTTTCCCCGGGTCCAAGCAAAGCGGGATACTTTCAAAATTTTCAAGAAAAAGCTCGTTCCCTGCTTTAAATAGCCTGTCGTCTTCTTTTATTCCCGTAGCGGAGTACCATTTGGACAAATGGCCTTCCAGACTCAATCCGAAGGGGACGTGCAACGGACCGGAGCAGAAAAAGTACAAAACCATACTGTTATCGTCGCTGGTGAAAAAGCCCCGATCCCATATCTTTATGATGCGGCCGAGGTATCCGTCTCGATCTCTGAGTGTCCCGTATGATCGCCTGCTGATCCGGTTAATTCGCATTATTCCATTAACATTAGATATTTTTCTTCAAATGCCTTCAGCGCTTTTTCGAATGCCTCCATCGGCGGCCGGGTCAACCCGAATCCGATCACCCCGGATATCTCCCGGTTATTCTTATGCACCGCAGGATTATTGCTCACCGGCCGTATTCCCGTATCCAATACTTTAAGCAGATCGATCCCTATCGGCACTCCCTGAGAATCCAACAGGGGTATAGGATACCGGGAGTTCTTGCTCCAGGTAATCTCATACATATCCCGGGTAATCTTCTCCGCCGCCCCAGGGGCATCTTTCACCGTGGCGTGTGTCGGTGCCGCGGCACTTGCCATACCTCCGAATCCGCTACACTCGATAACGCAGGAATCGCCTATTGCCGGTGCGGAATCTGCCTGGGAAAATCCCGGAAAGTAGGTTCCCTCAACCAATGGCGCCAGGCCGTTAAACCATACGTTACCGAGTCCGCTTATCTGGATACCGTCTTCAACCCCGTTTCGTCCCCAGGCGGTGATAATAGTGCTATACTCTATTTCCTTTGCCGCATCAACGATGCACTTCGCAGCGGCTATATTGATGGGAACAGATGCAAGGTCCAGATCGGCAAAATACTTCAAGAGCTCGACTGCGGTTCTCCTTTCCGGTGCTGCTTCCACAATCGAGTAGGCAAACATCCGGGTGAAGTTTGCGGTATCTCCGATGACCCGATTGTGGTGCTCGTCTCCCATCATGATGCCCTGGACCAGGTAGGGGCGGAGCTCTATCCCGCCCCGCTGTTTGAGCGCAGTCCGCAGGACTGGAACTCCCCGCTCCCGCTGCCATTTCATAAAGCGTAAGACTTCATCGTTGTACCGGCCGCTGGCCTGCCCGATGTCCCGCCAGGAGCTGAATCCGATATTGCCCTTGTCTCGGTTACGTACTACAAAAACAGGCATGGAATGAGTGATAACACCTGAAAACCCGCCTACATGGTCAAAATCGTGGCCGGGGTGGAAATCGATGTGCCCGCTTTCGGCAAGACCAGCCGCTTCATTCGGACTCGACGCCCATCCCTCGGACATCACCGCCGCTATTACAGAACCGCGTATCGCTTCGGGCATCTCTTCCCAGACCATAGGAGGACCTGCGTGAAGCACCATGTTTTTCTCCAACCCGGAAATAACCTCTCCCGCGGGAGCCACGTCCTCCAGTACCGGGTCTGCCGCAATCATCTGCTTTACAGCCAAATCATTCGCCTTTTCAATTCGTTTTCGTATCCCCGGCTCCCGCAGCTTGTCGAGGATGCGGAGCAGCTCCGGATTACCTAATGCAGGAGGGCGCCAGTCGAGCTGCAACGCGTCAAGCCCCTGGGAGGTGAGCCCTTCGTAAAAACTGGATATACCAATATTCACCGGCTTCACCTCTCCCTTTAAGAATGTATGTAATCGTTCTATCGTTTTTGTCTCCATCTTCGTCTCCCTTCTCCTATGTCCCAAGAATCTTCAATGCAATCCGGGCTGCTGCCGCATTGGTCTCCGCGACCACTGATCCTGCTTCAGCAAGGATCTTCTCCTGTGTTACCACATTCTGTGGATCTAGCTCCGTGCCGCATACATGGGTGATCACGTATATTCCCTTTTCCCGCGCTTTCTTTACCGACGGCGCCAATGCGCCCGCCATATCGGGGTGGGAGCCGTGGCCCAGCTCGATGTCCAAAACGATCACCGCCACTTCCTTTTCCTCAATCTCCCTTTCCATCCGCTCGATCCGTGGTACTGGGTCGATGGCGGCATGGGGCCTGCCCACGGTAAAGTACTCCTCACCAATGTCTAAAGCCGTGTGACCAATGCTTTTCTCAGGATCAGTCAGCTCAAACTCAGGGTCCATGGAGTGGACAGCCCAGACTTCACCTAATGCCTCTTTCCAGATTAGGGTCGCCTCCTGGCAGAAGGTCCCTCCAGTGAACAGTCCTCTTATATATTTCTGCTCCGGCCGTAAAGTAACGGGACCAACCTTCGCCAGTGCCGCATCATCGTCCCTGGTGATGATTTTTTGTCCCAAGATTTCTCCCACTGCATCAACCGCGTCTTCAATAGTTGCAGCGATATGGACATTATCGCCAAATTTCGTGCTGTTATTCTCCCCTAAAAAACAAACCACCACCGGTTTTGTGCATACTGAGACTCGGTCCAATACTTTTTTTGCAACCGCCGATTCCGGCTTTTTAGAAACATTGACGATGACCTTGGTGTCTTCATCACCGTCAAAGAAGTCGATACTCTGTAGGGTGGTCAGTCCCCCAACGGCTTCTTTCAAGTCACGGCCGCCGGTGCCGATGGCATGGGTCACGCCAATACCCGCACGGTCTAAGAGTGTATAGATTTCCTGCAGTCCCGACCCCGAAGCGCCCAAGGCTCCCACCGGACCACGACGGACCACGCTTGATATGCCCAAGCACACTCCGTTTACCAAGGAGGTGCCGCATTCAGGACCCATCATCAGTAGTCCGTTCTCAACGGCCTTCGACTTCAGCCGCACTTCATCCTCGATAGGCACTCCGTCGCTCCACATAAATACATTCATTCCCGCGTCAAGAGCAAGGTCCGCCTCCCTGGCGGCAAACTCTCCGGGTACGGAAACGACTGCAAGGTTTACATCGGGTTCATATTCAGCTGCGGCGGTCACCGTTCGATAGACCGGCGCCGCCGGTCCATCATGCGCACAGGCTTTTCCTCCCCCGTGCTCTGCCGGGCCGGTGAGAATCTCACTTATGCGGTTTCGCACCTGTCCCAGGTCGGCGCCGGCGTCAGGCTCGAACACCACGATAAGATCGTTCGGCGTCCCTTTCTCCGTCTCCGGAACAAACAGTCCCATCTGCTTCAGCAGAGCTTTATTCCCCGGTGTTCCCATTACCGCCATGGTCCGCTTAACTCCGGTGGTCTCTTCCAGCTGCCTGGAGACGTTCATCAATACCATCGAGTCCCGGTATTCGTTCGGGTAGATTTCGCATTCTATTTTTGTTTTTTGCACAGCTGTATCCTTATCTTTTGTGTTTTAACTATTTACTACTCATCAAACCAAATCTTCTTTCCCGCAGTATTAAAGAAAAACCGATCGCCGAATTCTCTAGCAAGTTTTCCGGCAACAGGAAGTCCAGTGCAGTGTGACGGACCGAGCTTCCGTGTATCCATTTCCTTAAGCGTTTCTATCGTCTTGTCGACCTGCATCTCCGGCGCTGGCCCCAAATGGGTTCCCCCGATCACCATATGGATCCTGTCAGTTTTCATCAGATCCTGTCCATTTTTTATGGTATTGATCATACCCCGGTGAGCACATCCCAATATAATCACTAACCCCAGATCGGTACGTATATACATTGAGTAGTCATCCTCCAGGGGGTCTTGGATAAACCCGTTTTCCGTTTTGACAAACATCTCATCACTTACTTTTTCGAAATCAGTGGTCAGCGGCACTTCCCCGCTTACGGCAATATCATCGGACAGCCATATCGGACCGCTGCTCAGTTTAAATCTTGCTCCGGCGTCCTCCAATAGTTCCGTCCGATGAGGAATACCTATATACTTGTACTTTTTTGTGTCCTTATTGTAATAATATTTTCTATTAAAGACACCAGGATGAGCGATCACGGGAATATCTTTTTGACAGGTACGCTTCAATACGGAGAGCAGACCGCCGGTGTGATCCCAATGGCCGTGACTTAAAACGATACCGTCAATACCGGATAGATCGATGTTCAAGGTTTCTGCATTTTGTATGACCAAATCGCTCGCACCAGTATCAAAGAGATAGGAAGTCTCCCCCGCTTCAATAATGATACTTAAGCCCCATTCCGCTTTCGCCAAAGCGCAGGCAGTACTGTTTTCAACAAGGGTGGTAATCCTCAGCTTTTCTGAGTCTATCATCAATATCCTTTCCCAATTGTAGTTAAATAAAGCTTATAAATACCTGATATTCATCATTTTCTAAATAGAATTAATTTAAGAAAAGTTTATCAATTACTGAATTGAGCCCAATTCCTCATTTACTTTACTCTGTATAATTTTCTCCTTTTTCAGCGACCCATTCCTCAAAAGGTTTCTGTGGTACATACTGAAAACTGCCTTTTCCATAGACTGACTCTTTTTGCCCATAATAATGGGCTACCTGAGTAGCAAACCGGATAAGTTCACTGGAACATCTTGAAGGTACTCCCTGAAAGTATATGGCACACTTCCCGCCATTACCACCGACAGTAACATATTCCTGTATCTGACGCATAAGTTCATCACGCTTCTCTTCAGAAAAGTTCATTTCACCTATTCCCAATATTAAAAACATATTATTTTGGATTGCAAATTCCTTTATTCTCTTAGGTCCCACTTCAAAAACGTCGGGGTCGGCAACCCACAGCGTTTTAGGATCATATATCTTCTTCATTTCGAACATATCATTGGGATTGGGAAGCAGCCGATCTCCCCACAATGCCCTGCAGCCAACTTCTCCAACCATTTCCCGGAGTTTTATAATGTAGGGGATTGAAAACTCTTTTATAATATCAAGACTACATATAGGTAGGGATGCAAAGGCATCTACCCCGACCGGATATCCTCCTGGAAAAGCATCCTTGATCGCTAAAATATAGGGCGCCAGCACTTCCTCGGTAACGAATTTCATCAGCCGATGGACGAATTCTGGATTGTCCATAGTGTCCATAATCAATTGAGTTAGTCCGCGTAATCTTGAAGCAAGAGAAAAAGGTCCACAGAACCTGAGTGCATTATCGATGCCCATCTCGGAACACAATCTATTAACTTCAAGAACAAATGGCATACGGCCATCCTTGTACGGATCGGGGGGGTGTAGTTTATTGAGTTCAGCCGGTTCACGTATGAGCACTGTGGTCGCGGCAGGTTCAGGTAATCGGTCTTCAGTCCAATTAAGTGGAAGTCCCATGGCTTCAGCCTCGATATTGAAAAGATCGAATGTCATATTCGATGTATCGAGACCATAGTATTCTGCCAGCAGCAAGTGAGTACGGATAAATAACCGAGGATCAGTTAAGAATTTCCGTACCGGTACTTTAGCTAATGAAAAGGGTTGAGTGTCAGTATGGGCCCATACTGGTATTGTATCCGCTATGCCCCTGCGGGCAGTATCAATACGTTCTAGACCATTTTGTATATGTAGTGAGACTTTCATTTTATAATTTTTGTTCTCCTGTTTTTATTTTTTTTTGAAAAGATGGCAGGCTACGGTGTGTTTCGATTCAATCTCCCTCAGTAGAATCTTCAGTTTTAATGAACACATCATCGCTTACCTTTTCGCTTTCGCCCAAAGCGCAGGCAGTACTGTTTTCAACGAGACAGGTAATTTGTATTTTAGCCGAAGGTATCATGGTATGCTCTCCATTTGGATTAGACATTTGGATGCATACGATGCCATTCCGTTGCAGATTCATAAGCGTATCCGACCCTGAATAGAAGCGGCTCCGAATATCGTTTGCCCACCAACTGCAGGCCCATGGGCAGACTATCTCTACTGAATCCGCAGGGCAGCGTAAGGGTAGGGTCACCGCTGCAATTGAATGGGACGAGAAACTGCATCTTTGTGACAGAATTAAAATCACTTGGCAAGGGATTTAATCCATGCAGGATTCTATCATTTACTTTGTGAGGCAGTGTCGACATGGCAGGGCATGCAAGAACATCCACGTTCTCCAGGGCCTCTTCAAGCCTGGCCATATACTGATGCCGCAGTTGATTGGCCTGGACATACTCTTTAAGAGTGATAGTCCGCGCCATTTCGATCTTGTCCCGTAAATATAATCTTATCTGATCGTAGCGGTCCTTTTCTATTCCGGAAAACTTCTGCACTGTTTCCGACCATAATATAATGTGCCACATTTCGAGCAGCTCATCAAATAGTGGCATGTTAACAGGTACGATAACAGCGCCTGCACTCTCCAGAATAGCAACTGCTTGTTTCGTCGTATCAGCTACTTCCTGCTCTACATTACGCGTTGCGTATGTTTCATCAAATCCAATACGTACTCCATTGATAGGCTTCCCAATATCGGAAAGTAAGGCAGAACCTCGCAATTTGTTGTCAAGGATAGTTGCTAATAATATTGCCGTATCCCGAACACTTCGAGTCATCGGACCCACTGAACCAAGGGTTAGCCCAAGCCGCAAGGCCCTTTCCACACTCACAAGTCCCCAAGTCGGCTTTATCCCTACAACACCGCAAGAAGCTGAAGGCCAGCGAATCGATCCTCCCGAATCTGCTGCCAGCGAGGCAAAGCAGAGTCCGGCTGCTGTGGCGACTCCCGAACCACTCGAGGACATACCGGCCCATCGCCTGCGGTCCCAGGGATTCTTCGGAATTTTAAACTCGGGATGGTATCCGGCGATACAGCCTCCGGTGGTTGCATGTTTGCCCAGGATGATCGCACCGGCATCTTTCAGCCTCGTTACCACCGCCGCGTCCTGATCAGCTACGTTTCCCTCAAGGGCTTTCATGCCCGACAGTGTTGGGTACCCCTTCACATCCATCACATCTTTGACGCCCACCGGTATTCCGTGAAGCGAACTGCGGTAGACTCCGGACATGATCTCCTGCTCTGCGGTACGCGCGGCTTCCAACGCCGATTCTTCCATCAGATTGACATAGCTGTGTAATTGGTTGTCTATTTTTTTTATCCGGTCAAAAAGCACTTTTGTCAATTCGACCGGCGAAATTTTCTTCGTTTCTATCCGCTCAGCGACTTTGTTGATTGTTTGATAGTACGTAGGGGTTTCTTCATGTCCCATCTTATGCATCTTCCATTTCTTTATCAAAGAGATGACAGGCTACGGCGTGTTTCGATTCAATCTCCCTTAGTAGAGGGATCTCTTTTGCACAACGGTCGAATGCATGCGGGCATCTGGTCCTGAACCTGCAACCGCTGGGCGGATTTATGGGACTGGGGATATCCCCCTGGGGTACATCGTGTTTATCTCGTCGAAGTTTTGGATTCGGAATCGGGACAGCATTCATAAGACTTTCCGTGTAGGGATGCCGAGGATGGCGAATCAGTTCCTTCGTTTCAGCCACCTCCATCAGCTTGCCCAAATACATGACCGCGATCCGGTGGCTCACATGGGCTACCACCGATATATCATGGGCGATAAAAAGAAAGGAGAGATCAAACTCATCCTGAAGCTCCGCGAGGAGGTTCAAAACTTGGGCCTGTACCGAAACGTCCAGGGCGGAGACCGGTTCGTCAGCAATGATCAGCCGGGGATTTAAGGCTAAAGCCCGGGCAATACCAATCCGTTGCCGCTGTCCGCCGGAAAATTCATGGGAATAGCGGTCTATCTGCTCCTTCCTTAAACCCACGGCGTCGAAAAGCTTCTCGACCTTCTCTTTTATTTCCACCCGGTTTCCCTTCCGGTAAATAATGAAAGGCTCTGAAACCAAATCTCCCGCCTTCATCCGGGGATTCAATGATGAATATGGGTCCTGGAAGACCATCTGAATGCCGCCTCGAAAAGGCTTCAGCTCCCGCTTTTTCAATAGAGAGATATCCTTCCCCTCGAAGAGCATAGACCCGGCAGTTGGCTTCTCGAGACGCACTAATAGACGGCCAATAGTAGTCTTCCCAGAGCCGCTTTCTCCGACCAGGCCCAGGGTCTCCCCCTGCTTAATCGTGAAAGAGACATCGTCCACTGCGTGAGCGAAATTTTTCGGCTTGCCCAACAGGGTTCGCCCTATGGGAAAATATTTCTTTAACCCAGATACTTGGATGATCGATCCGTTTGTTTTAGTCATAGTGTCCTTTCCTACCATTCCGGTTTCCAGCATGCAGCCCGATGTCCAGGTACGACCTCCTTCATTACCGGCCTTTCCTGTCCGCACTGCTTTCTCGCGTAAGGGCAGCGGGGAGCAAAAGAACATCCTTCAATTTTCTTATAGATTGACGGCACAATGCCGGGCATTTGCTTCAGTGCTTCCTTAACTGAATTATCCGCGGACAGATACTGATCCAGTCTCGGGATAGCCCTCAAGAGCCCTTCCGTATAGGGATGGATAGGATTCTCATAGAGCTCAGTCACAAGCGCTTCTTCGATGGTACGGCCCGCGTACATTACCAGTACCCGGTCAGCGATCTCGGCAACCACCCCCAGGTCATGGGTTATGAACAGAATAGATGTATCCAGTTTCGCTTTGATGTCGTTCATTAAATCCAGTATCTGGGCCTGTACCGTCACATCTAATGCCGTGGTAGGCTCATCGGCGATGAGGATCTTCGGCTCGCAGGAGAGGGCGGTCCCGATCATCACCCGCTGCCGCATCCCTCCGGACAGCTGATGAGGATACTGTTCCATCCGTTTCTCAGGCTCGGGGATCTGGACCAGCTTCAGCATCTCAATCGCCCGCTTCCTTGCTTCTTTTCGGGAAATTCCCTTGTGGGCCATCATCGCCTCACTCATCTGCAGCCCCACCGTCAACACCGGATTTAGAGATGTCATCGGCTCCTGAAAGATCATAGCGATATCGTTCCCCCTCACCTTCCGCATCTCTTCCATTTTCAGATGTAAGAGGTCTTTCCCGTTAAATTGAATTGACCCGTTATCGATGATTCCCGGCGGACAGGGAATGAGCCCCATAATAGAAAGAGAAGTCACCGTTTTTCCGCATCCCGATTCTCCCACTATCGCCAGGGTTTCCCCCGTATTAATTTTAAAAGATACTCCGTCGACAGCCACTACGTGCTGCTTAGCCGTACCGAAGAGGATGTCCAGATTCTCAACGCGCAAGAGAGTTTCTATATTAGTTGGATTACTTGCTACTACAGTTGTAAGCGCTCTTCCTTTTTTCTCAGGTTTTCCCATACAAACCCACCTACACCTTTCTCTGCTGCTTCGGGTCGAGCAAATCCCGCAGTCCGTCGCCGAAAATATTAAAGCTCAGCACCGCGACCATAATGGCAAGGCCGGGAAAAATGAGAAGCCAGGGGGCACGGATGATGTAATTGCGTCCTGATGAAAGAATAAGCCCCCATTCCGGCGTAGGCGGCTGGACACCTAAGCCCAGGAAAGATAATCCTGCGGCATTTAAAACAGCACCGGCAAAACCTAAGGTCGCAACGACGATAAGGGGAGGGACAATGTTTGGAATCAAGTGACGAAACATCTGCCGGAGAGCCCCGGCGCCGACGATTTCTGCTGCATCCAGATATGGTTTGTTTCGCTCAACAAGGACCACCCCATATGTGACACGGGCATAATAGCGGATACTCGCTATTCCAACTGCAATTATCAAATTCCTCGTGCTTGGACCTAAAAAAGCTACTAGAGCCATGGCTATAAGAAGAGCTGGGAATGAATACAGAATGTCAATAAATCTCATAAGCACATTCTGCAGTTTTCCCCGAGAATAACCTGCAAACAAACCGATAAGCAGTCCGAATGCGAGACCAATCCCTACGGAAGCTAGCCCTATCTTGAAAGTGACCCGGGTACCGTGAAGGACCCTACTAAATATATCCCGCCCCATATTGTCCGTACCGAAAATGTGATTCCAGCTGGGGGATTCAAAACGCTCACTCATATTCAACTCTTGAGAATCATAGGGGGCAATGGATGGTCCGATAATAGCAAGTATAATCAGAAGGAAAATCATGATGCTGCCGATTGCCATACTAGGGTTTTTGAAAATCACTTTCGAAAAAATGTCTTTGAATTTAAACTTGGCAGAGGCCCTTTCATCAAATTCGATCTGCCCCAAATCTTCTATAATGTTGTCAATCTTACGTTTATTCATAGCGTATCCTCGGATCCAATCCTGCGTATATTAAATCAAGCACTACTGAAATGGTTACCACCATAGTTGAATAGATAAGGATATAGCCCTGGATCAGGTTATATTCTCGGTTAAGGAGCGCGCTCACAGCGAGCTGCCCTAAACCGTCCCAGGCGAATACGTTTTCTATGATGATCTGACCGCCGAGCATCCATGTAAACATATGAGCAATCATCCCGACCACTCCAACCAATGAGGGTTTAACAGCGTGACGCATCAAAACGATCCGCTCGGAGAGACCTTTAGCACGGGCACTCCTGATATAATCCTCTTGCAGGATTTCCACCATGGTAGATCGGGCCATCCGAGCAATTGTTGCTGCTGCAATCACCCCCGAGGTAAATGCTGGAAGAACCAGACTTCCGAAACCGCTTCCCGCAACAGGGAATATCCCCAGCATCATGGAAAAAAGAACGAGGAGCATCAGTCCCAGCCAAAATACAGGCATGGAAATTCCGAGGGTGGCTCCCAACATGAGGATACTGTCGAGGAATTTTCCCTTCTGGTACGCGGCGATGTAGCCTAAGGGCACGCCAATAAGAATGGCCACAGCTAAGCCTGCAAATGCAAGAATTAGAGTATTCGGCAGTTTACTTAAGAGTAATGGCAATACCGGTTCATTACCAAAAATTGTCCTACCCATATCTCCCCGAAGAACATTGGCCATGAAAAAGGGAAACTGCAAATACACTGGTTTGTCCAAACCAAGCTGCGACCGAATTTCTTCTACCCGTTCCGGTGACACGAAAGAAGAGGAATCTCCCATCATCGCATCCACCGGATCACCAGGTACCAGATAGATGAGCATGCTTACTGCAAAGGCAGCAATGATAAGCGTGAGAATCGCTGTAAAAACTCTGCGAATAAAATAGGTCAGCATATCATATTCCCAATCTTCTAGGATTAATTTGCCCCGGCACTTTTATTGTACCAGGGCAATATAAACCAGTCATTATTTTATTTTCTGTACGTCGTTAAGATAAAACTCTATGGTTCCAAGTCCGAACTTGAGTCCATCAATATCTGAACGTGAAGCCCAGAAATTGGCCCATCCCGGTGAAATCAAGGGAATATAGTAGCTGTTCGATACTAAATACTTAACAAGATCTTGTGTCCCTTCTTTTAGGTTTTCGCTTCCCGGGCTGTATTGCATTGTCTCGTCCAGCATAGCATCAAACTCCGCGTTTATTCCCATGCTCGCGGCGCCGGGTCTCTTGTAAATCATCATCGAAGCCAAAGCGCTGTTTGAACCCCGTACTGAACAACGGACGAATGGTTTCTCCCCGGGTTTCTCGTAGAGCTCCGCCATTTTCTGTATATATGCTGGATAATCCAAGCCTATCAGATTGGCGTCTATTCCTACATTGGACCACTCCTCCTTCAGAATGGTCATAAATGTTTCATAGAATTGTCGGCCTGTGAAATAGTATGCATCTACTTCCAGAGGATTATCCGGAGTGTACCCATGCGCTGACAGGATGCTTATTGCCCCATCTGGATCATAATCCGGATTCCACGATTTATACAGCTCTTCATCGTAGTACGCCAGGCTGCTCCCGTAGGGTGCATACGCCGGACTCTGTATTCCTTCAAAGGCAATTTCGCTTATAAGCTCCCGGTCTATAACGGAGGCCAAAGCTCTCCGAACCTCAACATCGTCAAACGGAGGATTCCAGTGAGACATCTGAAGACCGATGATTTGACCTGCCCGGACATGCACATAGACATTGTAGTCCGGATCGTCCATCATTTCAGCGGTATCGCTCATCGAGGGGGCTATAAAATGGGCATCCCCTGTCTCCAGCGCGGCCTTTCGAGCTACAGCTTCCGGAATGGTTTTCAACACGACATTTTTTATATACGGTTCGCCGGGATTGTCAACAAACGGATTAGGAACATTGTAGTCCGGATTGCTCTCAAAGGTCACATAATCATTCTTGACCCATTCCACTAGCTTGTAGGGACCTGTACCGATAGGTACGAACTCTTCTCCCTGCACCGAGTTTGGCGAGCAAATATAAGAACAGAAGCCAGCCATTACATCAAGCATAGCAGGATAGGGATTCTTCATCTTGATAATAACAGAATCCCCCTCTACGCTGGCACTTTCTGCATATTGCCACATGGTTGCAGCCTCACTGGTGTTTTCAGGATCAAGTCTCCTATCAATGTTCCATTTGACTGCTTCAGCAGTCACCAGTGTTCCGTCATGGAATTTGACCCCATCGCGTATATTGAGCGTGTACTCCATTCCATCGTCGCTTATTTCCCAGCTTTCCGCAAGCATCGGCTGCACATTCGCGTCCGCATCCAGGATCAGTAAGCGATCATAGATGAAGTTTTGTGCAGTAACGTTATTCCCACCCTGCATCCACGCTGGGTCGAACGTAGTCGCAGCCATACCTAAACCGAGAACGATTGTATCAGGCTGTTCAACTTCTTCTGCAGCTTCTTCTTCCTCAGCTTCTTCAGCTGTTTCTTCAGTAGTTTCTTCAGTAGTTTCTTCTGTAGTTTCTTCGGCAGTTTCCTCTGCTGCTTCTTCCTTGCAGCCTACCAGGCTGAATGATGCTACCATGCTTATGATCAATACAAAAGTAAGCACCATCATTAATTTACTTTTCATTTAAATCTCCTTTTCATCTCTTTTACGAATTTTGTGATATAATCACCCTTGAGATTTGTTTGAGTGGGTACACATCCCAAAAAATGTTCAGACAAATCTCTTTTTGTTTCCCCTATGCATCACCTCCTTTTTTATTTAAATTTAATACTTTTCACCTCCTATCCATTTTTCTTATATTAAATTTCTTATATTAATTATCATTAATTATCAGCCGTTTATCTGTTATTTTCTCCCGCTCTCCATCTTTCATTTTTTCAAACCAAATTTTATCGAGCACATACTTCAACCCTTCCGGATTGATTGCCTTTTGCCTGACAAATTGATTTCGCCCGTCTTCACATACCGTATAGTCCCATGATGTGCCGTTTAGCTTCATTGCTGCATCGATTATGAGGCGAGCTTTTGTGCTTTTTTTAATATCCGCTTCAATTTTATCGGGATCGAACCGTTCAAGGACCGCAGATTTAAGCCCTTCCTCGATCTCCTTATATTCCTCCCTTCCGATAAGATTATTCCATTCTTCCGGATCGGTCTCGAGATCGAATAACTGTCCTTCATATCCGTGAATATAAATGTATTTATACTTACCCTGTCGGGCCATAAAGCAGGGCGCCATAGCCCCCCGGCCGGCATGGGATTCGCTGAATATAATCCGGTCTTTCCCAACCGAATCATCGTCTATATACGGCAACAGTGACCTTCCATCCACAGGCTCCATCAAATCGGCAGGATATCCCGCGATATCGGTACAGGTGGGAAGGATATCAATAAGAGAAACTGGTGTTTCAATCCGTTTCCCTGCACCCAGTCTGTCTGGAAACTTCAATATAAGAGGAACCAGGACCGAGTAATCATAAAGACACCACTTCTGCACCATACTCCGACTGCCGAGCATTTCGCCATGGTCGCTGGTGAAAATAACAACCGTATTCTCCGCGAGTCCCTGTTTCTCCAGTTCATTCAGCAGATCACCGACACAGTCATCGATATATGTCATGAGTGAGCAGTATCCTCTATGGGCAAGCCTAAGATTTTCAGGATCCTTAATATCGTACTTATTCACTCCGTGATTTGCCATTATCCATTTATCCAATTGAGACTGATACCGTTCAAGGTCTTCAGGGATTTCAGGAATAGGAATATCCACTCCTTCGTACATATCCCAATACTCTTTCGGAACGTGGAAAGGATTATGAGGATTGTGATAACTCACGGTAAGAAAAAAGGGTTTTGTCTCTTCACCGCGGTCCGAATCTCGGACCTCCCGGCGGTTTTTCCTGATATACCGAAGCGCCCGGGTATGGGTTTGATCGTCAAATTCCAGATACTTGCCCCATCGTCTTGGTTCGACGCCTAATGGATTGTCAGAATCCGCTTTCACATAAGTCGGAGCTAGGTGCGGAATAAAATCACCGTAATCTTCACCGTCGGCTGCCCGTTTTCCCCGGGTCCAGGAAAAGTCTGCCGGGTAGATATTGGAAGTAAACCGCGTCTTATACCCATGTAGCTGGTCTGGTCCGACAAAATGCATCTTTCCCGACAGCACACATTCATATCCTGCATTGGTTAGATAGTGAGCTACCGTCGGCCGGTCTGCCTCAAGGAGGGTTGCGTTGTCGTATCCCCCGACGTCGGAGGCCTGCCGTCCGGTCATCAGCGATGCCCGGGCAGGACAACAGAGGGGAAATGGTGTATATACGGAGTCAAACTGAACGCTTTCTTTTGAGAGCTTGTCCAAATTGGGGGTCGATACATGCTTATTGCCATAACTACCCATAAACCTCGGGGCCAACTGGTCGGCCATTATCAGTACAATATTCGGCTGCTTCGGCTGCATATAATACCCTCGTATACTTCATCAAATTACTAAACGTATGGTTTATTGTACCTTTGGGTGTTTAATCTGTCAAGGAAAACTTTTTCAGCGATTTAAGCTGCTTTTTAATATAGGTTTTGACATAAGAGATTTTGGGAAACCGTTAATATCACGAATGGTTACTGCACACACATCTGGCATTGCCTTTCTGAACATCAGATCAGTCTCATGAGTAGTTCCGTTTACCGTGCCAGAGCATACCGATACCCCCGCATGCATAAGCAATCTGCAGTCGGACAGGCCCTCATCCCACAGCGGATCAAGCTCATTGAAGTAAATGCAATGCGGTGGAAGTTCCTACAAATCATTCATCCCAACACAGGAGGGCTAAAAGAGGGGATTATTGATGTTCTAATGGACGGGTCCACGGCCAATTTTTCTTTTTCTTGACAGATAGTGCATTCGCAATTGTATAAGATACAGATATTTGATAGTATGGTACAAGGTATCTTTTCCGTCCGGTTATCCCGGACGCGAAAGGTCCTTGAGTAGTCTATAGTGATTGGAGGTTCAATGGACAAACGTGAGCTGCAAAGCCGAAGTGCGATCCCGCTTTTCTTGCAGGTCAAGAGCGCGCTTCGCCGACGAATAGATTCCGGCATCTGGCCGCCGGGAACGCGCATACCGAGTCTTGAGGAAATTGCGGATGAGTTTGCGGTCGCTCGAACCACTGCGCGCCAGGCAGTGACTGAACTGGAGAAAGAGGGTCTGATCTGGCGCAAGCAAGGACGGGGCACTTTTGTGACCGAGCGCGCTCGTGAAATGAGGTGGCTCAGTCTCGTAACATCGTGGGAAGAGTTGCTGCAATTCTTAGAGGGAACAAACTTTACCACCGTTGTCTCCGAAGAGCGGGCAAAGCTCCCCTTCGTCCCGGTGACTGAAGGCAAACCAGCCGGTTCATACAACTACCAGCGGCGAGTTCATAACAAGGATGGCGTACCCTTCGCGGTTGCTGATGTCTATCTGGAGTCGTCCTTGTACAAATCACATCAGGAGTTCCTGAAAGAACATACGATCGTGTCCGTCTTCACCAAACTGCCAAAGTCAACCGTCGCCCTGGCGCACCAAGTGCTCACCGTCACGACGGCGGACCTGGAAATTGCACATTTGCTCGATATCTCTATGGAAGCTCCCGTAGTTGACATCCAGAGGTTTGTTGTGGGCAAGGATGGTACGCTCCTTTATTTCTCGGATAACGTAGATCGCGCCGATCACGTGAAACTTGAAATGAAGCTCGTCACGTAACCGCGTTCGGTGCCTGAATGGGGAACCAGCATACCCCAATATTGATAACAAAAACAAACTGAAAAAAATGGAAGATCCAATCATAGAATTAGCAAATAGAATTACTGAAGAGATCAAAGGATTCTTTTATATATGGAAAAACATCAGGAATATAAACATGTAAGAAATAATGAAAAATGGAAATGGAGAATTAATAAATGAATGAAGATGTAGTTAGCCGACCAAATATAATCATAATCCTGGCAGATGATATGGGATTCTCAGATATTGGATGTTTCGGTTCGGAGATCTCAACCCCTAATATAGACAGTCTTTCGGTAAACGGTGCAGTGTTCACCCAGGCATATAATTGTGCCAGGTGCTGCCCTTCAAGAGCATCCCTTCTTACGGGCCTTTATCCACACCAGGCCGGAATGGGCCACATGGTGGCAGACTTTGGTAAGCCTTCATATACCGGATATTTAAACGATAATTCAGTAACTATTGCCGAAGTATTGAAGCAGTCCGGATACAAAACAGCTCTTTCAGGAAAATGGCATCTGGGAAGAAGGTATGACCTTACTGAGCCGGAAAACAAGATGCCTGTGGGAATAAAAGGTTATCCAACCCCCAACCAAAAAGGATTCGATGAGTTTTATGGAACTCTTGTTGGAGCTACAAGTTATTTTAATCCAAAGATGCTGATGGAAAATGAAAGTTTTGTAGAGCCTGAAGGCAAGAATTACCATTTCACCGATGCGACTACAGAACATGCAATAAACACAATAGAAAAATTTAATGACGGGGGAGATCCATTCTTTCTATACCTTTCCTATACTGCCCCCCACTGGCCTCTTCAGGCATTTGAAGAAGATATAGCAAAATATGAAGGCTCTTATCTTAAAGGCTGGAGCAAGACTCGGGCAGAAAGATACGAAAAACTAAAAAGCCTAGGCATCATCGATCCCGATTGGGAAATCTCTCCAAAGGATTCACAGGCTCCTGATTGGGAAGATATAAAGCATAAAGAGTGGGAAGACAGACGCATGGCTGTATATGCTGCCCAGGTAGAGCATATGGACCGCTCAATAGGTAAAGTTATTGAAAAGCTAAAGGAAAGAAATATCTATGATAATACGGTAATAATGTTTCTTTCTGATAATGGAGGCTGCGCCGAATTCCTGGCAGAGGACGCTAGCCTTCCGCTTTTAAAGCAGTTTGATTTCCCCACACTTGACGGAAAAAAGATGCGTATCGGAAATACCCCTGAAATAATTCCAGGCCCTGCTGACACTTTTGTCTCATATGACCTTCCCTGGGCCAATGTCTCCAATACCCCGTTCAGGCTTTATAAGCATTGGGTTCATGAAGGAGGTATCGC
>WJIM01000156.1 GCA_014730285.1 Candidatus Zixiibacteriota bacterium | reverse complement strand
TCCGCACTTTACCCTCAGCATATTATCGGCGGCCAGCTTGATTAGATCGTCATCGGTGCCGGTGGTACGGATCAGCCGTTCCTGCGAGGCCTCGCAGAAGGCCATGCCGAACTTGATACCGGGCACAGCGCCGACCATGATTTCGTAGATGTCCTCGACCGACTTGATGAAATGTGTCATGCCGAAGATCAGGTTTAGCTCTTTGGGATTGTCTATTTTGACTACATGAGTTTCCATTGCAGACTCCTTTTATATAATACGATATCCTTCCATGCTATTTATCCTCGGGATAGATAATTTCTATCGAATTTATCTTATCGCCGACCAGAATTCTGTCCACGATCCGCAAACCGTAGATCACCTGCCCGAATGCGGTATAGCGCGCATTCAGATGCGGCTGGGGTGAATGGCATATAAACCACTGGCTGCCGCCTGTGTCCTTGCCTGCATGCGCCATGCCCATTGTTCCGGCGGTGTATTCATGACGGTTGAACTCGCTGCGTATCGTATATCCCGGTCCTCCGAAACCATCCCCATGCGGGTCACCGGCCTGGATCACGAAATTGGGCACCACCCTGTGGAAAATAACATCGTCATAGAATCGGGATTCGGCCAGCTTGATAAAATTCGCGACTGTTTTGGGGGCTTTGTCGTACAGGAGTTCAACTCTTATTTGACCCCGATCGGTGTTAATCTCCGCAATCGGATTCTCGTCAAATCGGCCGTAAAAATCATCATAGGTCGAAGCAGTAATCATCGGGTCGAAATATCCCAGATATTCTGACTTATCCACTCCGGTCATGGCGAATATATCTATCGCCAGCTTGCGCACATTGCGATCGGTATCTTCCAGCGCTTTGTTCAAAAGCTCGAGAATATTTTCATCGATAATCTGGCTGTCTACCACCCAGCCGTTCAGATTATAAAGAATAGAGAACCTTAAATTGGCGTCGGCCTGGTCCAGTTGATCCTCATAGATATCCAGTATCTTTTCTGTGAACTGATTCAGCTTGAGTTTGGTAATGAGCTCGATTGCGGTCGAGGTTACCGCCGGATCGGGATCACCAAACGCATCCCCGAGATACCGTTCCATTTCCACGAAATCAAACTCAGCCAGGCTGTAAAGGGCGGCGGTTCGGACTCGATGATCGGGATCGGCTAAAAGTTTCTCCAGAAGGTTGGCGGCCTCCGGGGTTTTGATATACTCCAAAGCTTCGGCGGATTTCATACGCAGGTACCAGTCATAGTTCTCCAGTTCTGACATAAGGATGTTCATCAATTTTGTGCGGTCCAGTTGCGCCAGCGCAATAAGCGCCTCGCCTCTTAGGAATTTTTCCTCATGGTTCAAAAAGGGCTGTATTTTCGGGAATAGCGCCTCCATCTCGAATTTGCCGATCAGACTCAGACCCATGCCTGTTACCAGCGGATGTTCTCTCGCGGCCAATAGATTCATAAGCGCCTTTATAATCCGCCTGTCTCCAACTTCCATAATGGCCCGCAAAATACTGGCCTTGACCTCCCATTCGCGGTCGCGTGAAAGCTGATTGGAGAGAGCCATGAGCGAGGCCGAGTCCTTTATCGCACGCAGGCCCTCGGCGGCATACATGCGTATTTCCGGGATGGTATCCTTTAGGCGGAAGCGCAAATTGCCTGCGGCCGATTCGGCCTCCAGCCGTCTTAAGGCATATACTGCGGCTTCTTCGACAGACTCCACGCTGTCAGTTACCATCTCCTTCAGAAGTTCAACCGCGGTATCGGCATCTGCACGCCAGAGACCCTCGGCGGCCCAGGCGCGATGCTCAGGGATTGTATCGCGCGCGAAGCTCATGAGCGCATTTACAGCGCTGTCTCCGCCCATTTTGCCGAGTGCGATTGCGGATTGATGCACCACTTTGGAATCAGGGTCGAATAGAAGCGGGATAACCTTCTCTGAATAGAGACTGTCGCCTATCAGTCCCAGTGCAAAGACCGCCTCGATTCGGACATCCGATTGGGTGTCATTCAAAAGGTCGGCAATATAGGCCGAGGCGCCTTCCGGTTCGATTATCCCCAGGGCATAGCAGGCGCGTGCACGAATCTGGGGATCATCATCGTTGAGGTATGTGTACAGAAGCGTATCCGCCTGGCGTTGGTCCTCCCAGACGGCGATCTGTACATTTTTATCCGACGGGAGAGCGGCCTTATCCTCATCCCCGCCGCCGCATCCTGTCATCAAAAGTATGCTGCTGATAATAATAATCGCTGCAAATGCTCTATTCATTGAACTCCCCTCACTGGTTTTTTATTAAATTAATTAGGTCGGGCAGGATTTCAAGTAATAAATAAAATTTTAGGTGATTTTGTAATTGTAGAGCGGTTAATCCCTTATGATTTTGTATTTCCGAAAAATCAGCCTTGCACTCGGAAAACTTATTCTGTTAATTCAGGTCAAATAAAGGAGGCCCTGTATATGTCTTTGTCGGTGTTTTTATTGGAGCAGTATGATGATGATTTTGTGGCGAAGTTGCGCAAAAAATTGATTCCTGAGGTTGACCTGTACTATGGGGAGGAAATTCCCGATCCGGCCGAGTATGAAATCTTAGTCGCCGGTGTGCCGGAAGAGAAACATATCACGGCCAGCTCCAAACTGCATACACTGATAATCCCCTGGGCCGGGCTTCCCACGCGAACTCGCGAACTGCTTTTGGAAATGCCGGATGTTAATGTCCACAACCTTCATTACAACGATATCCCGGTAGCCGAGACAGCCTTTGCGCTTCTGCTTTCGGCCGCCAAGTATATTATACCTATCGACCGCCGTTTCCGTCACCACGACTGGCGCCCGCGCTACAATCCATATCCGGCAGTGCTCCTGAACGGCAAAAACGCCCTTATATTGGGATACGGCGCTATTGGAAAGCAGATTGCAAAGTTGTGCAAGGGCTTTGGCCTGAATGTGAAGGCTGTTAAGCGGAATGTCGAACAGAAATCCGATGATGTGGCTGAGATCTTCTCGATCGACGAGCTCCAAAACCTATTGCCCGACACCAATGTTTTCTTTGTATCACTGCCGATGACCCCCGATACCAAGGGGCTGATCGGGAAGAAGGAGCTGGGACTTCTGCCCGACCGTGCCATAATCGTGAACATCGCACGCGGGCCGATTATCGACGAGGAAGCTCTTTATAACGAGCTTTACAGTGAACGGCTGATTGCCGGGCTGGATGTCTGGTATCACTATCCGCGCACTCAGGAGGCACGCAGGTATCATGAACCCTCGGATTTCGATTTCCATCATCTGGACAATGTTGTCATGACACCGCATCTAGCCGAACGTTCGGATAAATCGAGCGCTATGAATATCGATTCGCTGGCGGAAATGCTGAACAAAGCGGCCAGGGGCGAGGAGCTGCCGAATAAAGTCGATCCCCAGCGCGGCTATTGAAGCGCAGCAATTCGATTGTTATCTCTTGCTACCGATCTTTAATTTCTTTAATATAAAAATAGATAAATTCATATACAGGGGAATTAATTATGATTAGAAGAATGGCTATTTTAATGGTTATTTTGGCCGCCATATTTGCGCTCACGGCCTGTCAGCCGGAAGAAGAGGAAACTTCGGCAGCCAAACCGGTTATCACAGAGGAGCGGGCAGAAAAGATATTGGATATCTGGCGCGAGGCCCGCAATACATATAATCTTGATCTTCTCGACAGCATCTATACGCCGGAATCAGCAATTCATGATCCGGGTGCGGAAAGGGATATCTGTGGAGTGGCCGAATTAAAGCAGTATTACATTAGAACGCACAAGGCATTTCCCGATGTACATTTTGAAATCGGTGAATATCGTATTGCGGAAGACTGGTTAATCTCTTTCTGGACAATTGAAGGTACAAACACCGGGTCACTTGGAGAACTACCGCCGACCGGGAAAGAGGTCTTGGTTTCAGGGGTCGCGATTGACAGAATTGAAGAGGGCATGATTGCCGAGGAATGGGTATTCCTGAATTCACTGGATCTTTATCAGCAGCTTGGTTTTGAACTGGTCCCGCCTCAGCCAGAAAGCGAGGAGGGGAATTAAAAAAACATGAGATCAAATCTTTTGAATATTTGTATGGGGGTAATACTATCGCTGACATTCCTTGCTTCATGCAGTGACGATAGTTCCGGGCCGGAGGATGAGAACGGCCTTTATCCGGAATGCACGAAGTCCAATTCCGGGCGTACCGATATGCATACACCGCAATCCATGGTAGATGACTGGGGCGATCCGATTCGTCTGGACGAGACAATCAATACGCCCTGCCCGGAGGATGCTATCGAGATTTCCGATGATGGCCGTTACCTCTATTTCATGTTTACCTCCGACATCCTTGAAAACATGACGCCGGCGGAAATCCTTGCAAAGGAAAATAATACCTATCGGGCTGAGAGAATCGGCGGGCCGGGCGAATTCGACCAGCCGGTATTTTTCGATCTGGGCAAAGGCACTGCCGGTTCGCTTGACGGCGAGTTGAGCTTCAGTCCCGACGGCAGTAAGGTCTATTTCCATTCCAACCGTCCCGAAAATACCGGCTATAACCACACGCCGTACTATGACGATTTTCTGGATATCTACGTGGCTGAGATATCAGGCGGTGAGGCCGGAGTTGCGGAAAATTTGGGCCCGCCGGTTAATTCGGTATATCCTGACGGAGAGCATGCAATCCATCCCGATGGCGTTACTCTTTATTTCACGTCGCTGAAGCCTGTCGGCGAGGGCGGCGCGGATATCTGGCGCTCGCGATTTGTGAGCGATGCGTGGCAGGAACCGGAGAATCTTGGTGCGCCCGTTAATTCATCCCGTGACGATCTTCAGCCGACGTTTACCGCCGAGGGCGATACAATGTACTTCGCCTCTGGCCGTAATGCTCTGATCGGCATGGCTATATTTCGCTCTGTGTGGGATGGCAACTCATGGGGTGACCCGGAGCTTGTGATTCAGGGGATTGTGGGCGAGCCCTCGCTTACCGCCGACGGCACGCTTTTGTATTTCGTGCACGTACTCTCGGATTTGGACGGCACTTTCGATGCGGATATCTGGTATTGCGAGAGGCTTGGAGAATAACGAGATAATCGTAGGTCAAATCCCTGAGGCCGACTTGTCGGCCGAAGTGATTTGACAGACATAGTGCGAGAGAAGGCAAGGTGCCCCATTGCGTAAGCGGTGGGACCTTGGAGCTATTCGGTATCTAAAAAATAATCCCACCCCTTATGAGCCGTGGGCGGCTCATAAGGGGATGGGGCACCCAAAAAACTTCTATTTCAATAGCGTCATCTTTTTACTGTCAACAGTTTCCCCCGCCCGCATTTTGTATAAATAAACTCCCGAGGCAACATCGGAGCCAGCATCATTCTTGCTGTCCCATTCAACCGTGTATCTTCCGGCGTCGCGGTATTCATCCACCAGTGTCCTGACCTTTTGGCCCATAGTATTGTAGATCTCCAGGCTGACATTCGAGCCTCTTGTAAGTTTATATGTTATTTGAGTTGTGGCATTGAAGGGATTTGGAAAATTCTGGTTAAGTTCGAATGCCTTCGGCAGAGCTTTTTGTGAACGTTCTCCACTATCTGATGTGTTATTTGAC
>WJIM01000155.1 GCA_014730285.1 Candidatus Zixiibacteriota bacterium | reverse complement strand
TGCCTTCAGTACCGCGGGTGGTGTTGTATTTGCAAAGACAATTAACCTGTTTCTTTCTTCGGATAAGAAAATCAATCCTTGTGTGGGCGCTGCCGGTGTCTCGGCTGTGCCGATGGCGGCGCGTGTGGTTCAGAAATTCGTTTCTGATCAAACCGACGGCCGTGTCAATCCTCTCATGCCCGCTATGGGCCCGAATGTGGCAGGGGTTATCGGCTCGGCTGTGGCAGCCGGAATATTCCTGAGCCTCCTGGGATAAATTTTTGATTCCTTTCGGGGTATTTTACCCATATCTGAAGGATATTGTTGAAAAGGATCTAATTCGCAGCGCTGGGTCTTGGTCTCCGATGAAATCGGAGCGTGTGACCCTGCGCTTTATTGATTGGCAAGCATTTGCGTTGGATCACAATCCCGTCTTCGACGGAATCAAGACCCAAAGCTACACAATAACGCAGTGACTGAAGGATCTTTAACGAATCAAACGGGTTCTTCGCTCTGCCCAGAATGACCGTTCCCCTCTGCCACTAGCAATAGCCAAAATCCTTCTCCTATTTTTATAAATATTTCCAATTTGTAAGTTTTATCCACGTATTCCATTAATGTTGTTTTCAGGAAGATGAAAGTTGTTAAGTTGCAATAGATTGCGCCAAATAAAATATTTGCCTAAAAAGCTTGACAAAGGATTGGGCAAAATATTTATTGGCGCTTTAATTTGATGCGGAAATACTCATTTTCTGAGGAGAAAATCAAGTGATTAAGAAACAGGAAGCGCTGGATTACCACAGTAAGGGACGCAAGGGTAAGATCGAAGTCGTACCCTCTAAGCCGACCAAGACCCAGCGCGATCTATCAATGGCCTACACCCCCGGTGTTGCCGAGCCATGTTTACAGATCAAAGACAACCCGGATGATGTTTATGAATATACCGCCAAGGGCAACCTTGTAGCGGTTGTCTCGAACGGCACAGCCGTTCTGGGACTTGGAAATATCGGAGCCGCCGCCGGTAAGCCTGTTATGGAGGGCAAGGGCGTGCTGTTCAAAAGATTTGCCGACGTTGATGTATTCGATCTCGAAATCGACAGCCAGGATCCCGAGGAAGTCATCAAAGTCTGCAAGCTCCTGGAGCCTACTTTCGGAGGAATAAACCTTGAGGATATCAAGGCTCCCGAATGTTTTGAAATCGAAGAGAGACTTAAAAAGGAACTCGATATTCCTGTTTTCCATGACGATCAGCACGGCACCGCGATTATCTCCGGCGCCGCACTTTTGAATGCACTCGAACTGGTCAAGAAAGATATCAAGGATGTCAAGTGTGTATTTCTCGGAGCCGGCGCTGCAGGTGTTGCCTGCGCCAATCTGTATATCTCGCTGGGCGTCGATCCAGAGAATATTCTTATGGTCGATTCCAAGGGCGTGATCTACAAAGGACGCACTGCCGGAATGAACAAATATAAAGAGCAGTTCGCAGTGGAAACCGACCGCAGGACTCTCGAGGAGGCTATGGAAGGCGCGGACGTTTTCTGCGGCGTTGCTGTGAAGGATATGGTTACCAAGGATATGGTTAAGTCTATGGCTAAAGATGCTATTATCTTCGCCATGGCTAACCCCGATCCGGAAATTCTTCCCGAGGACGCCTTTGCTGCCCGCAAAGATATTATCATGGCAACCGGACGTTCCGACTATCCCAACCAGGTCAATAATGTTCTCGGATTTCCGTTTATCTTTCGCGGCGCACTTGATGTTCATGCCCGCGCCATCAACATGGAAATGAAGCTGGCGGCAACCAATGCCCTGGCAAATCTTGCCAAGACCGATGTTCCCGATGCGGTCGCCCGTGCATACGGCGGCATCCATTTCAAATTTGGCCCGGAATATATCATTCCCAAGCCGTTCGATCCCAGAATTCTGATATGGGAGGCCTCGGCTGTGGCTCAGGCCGCCATGGAAACCGGCGTGGCCAGAAAACAGATCGATATCGAAAAATACCGTGAGGAACTCGAGGATCGCTTCGGATTCGGCCATCAGCTTTCTCGCCGAATTGTCAGCAAGGCCCGCACCAAGCCGAAACGAATCGTCTTCCCCGAGGGCGCTCATGAGAAAATTCTGCGCGCTGCCCGTCAGATCGTGGATGAGAAAATCGGCACGCCGATTCTTCTGGGACGACGCGAGTCGATCGAGAAGATGGCTGCCAATCTGGAAATCTCTCTGGAAGGGGTCGAGCAGGAGGATTATGTCAATTCAGATCACAGAACCACCTATGCGAAAACTTATTTCGAGAAGAGACAGCGCAAGGGCGTAACCTTTGATGATGCCATGATTTCGGTCAGAAATCCGATTGTTTACGGCGCTCTCATGGTTGACCGCGGTGATGCCGACTGTATGCTCTCCGGCGTGCGCCAGCATTATCCGGACACGATTCGTCCCGCGCTTCAGATTATCGAGAAGAAAGAGAAATATTCCACTGTCTGCGGATTATTTATGCTGATACTGAAGAACAAAGCCTACTTCTTTGCTGATACGACCGTGAATCTCGATCCAACTGCCGAACAGCTTGTTGATATTACCATCATGTGCGCCAATGCCGCGCGCAGATTCAACCTGGATCCGAAAATCGCACTGGTATCATATTCGAACTTCGGATCGGTGCGAAATCCTGATACAGACAAGATCAGGAAAGCGGTGGAAATTCTGCAGGCAGAGCATCCCGAATTGGTGGTTGATGGTGAGATGCAGGCCGACACAGCCGTGACCCCTGAGATTGCCGCCACCGACTTCCCCTTCTCAAAGATTCAGGGCGATGCCAACTGCCTGATCTTCCCCAGGCTGGAGGCCGGAAATGCGGCTTACAAGCTAATACAGAGATTGGGCAATGCCGAGGTCTTCGGACCGATGCTGGCCGGACTCAGGAAGCCCGTTCATGTCCTCCATCGCGGTCAGGATGTTGAGGATATCGTCAATATGGCCGCAATCGCTGTAGTCGAAGCCAATGGCAGTTAACATAGATCGCATGTAATGCAAAACGGCAGGTGTTTCAACGCCTGCCGTTTTTTTTGCTACTATTTC
>WJIM01000154.1 GCA_014730285.1 Candidatus Zixiibacteriota bacterium | reverse complement strand
CTATCAAGCGCAGTCATGCGACTGCCCTGATTTTAACCTGCCTTGGGCTGATTGCGGCCTTTGTAGGTATGTTTTACTCAACAGACGAGCTTCCGCGCCAGGTTACCTCTCTTCTGATTATGGATCATTACGCTCTTTTCTTCACAGGCTTGATCCTGTTTGCCGCATTTGCGGTGGCGGTTTTCGGTTATAATTATCTCAGCCTCTATCTGGAGAATCGCGAGGAGTTTTACATTGTCCTGCTTCTGGCCTCGCTGGGATCGGTGGTGCTGGTAGCCAGCAACCATTTCATGTCGCTTTTTCTGGGGCTGGAGCTTTTGACAGTCTCGCTTTATGTCATGATCGGCTATCTTCGCAGTAATCGTTTCTCACTTGAAGCCGGTATCAAATATCTAATTCTGGCGGCGGCATCATCGGCGTTTCTGCTATTCGGAATGGCGCTTTTATATGCCGAGACCGGCACAATGGAGTTTGACGGTATAGCAAAGGCGATCGGTGGGATGATCGATATAAAGGGCATATACATCCTCGCCGGTACCGGAATGTTTCTGGTGGGCGCCGGATTCAAGCTGGCAGTGGCTCCGTTTCATATGTGGACCCCCGATGTTTACGAGGGCGCCCCTGCTCCGGTGACAGCTTTTGTTGCAACTGTGTCCAAGGGAGCTATGGCTGCGATTCTGCTTCGATATTTCTTTGCCGTTGAGGGATTCGAATATACGACTGTCGTTCTGGCATTGAGTATAATCGCAGTCGCTTCCATGTTCCTTGGAAATATTCTGGCCCTGCTTCAGAAAAATATCAAACGCATCCTGGCCTATTCGTCTATCGCTCATCTGGGATATATTCTGGTGGCATTTATAGCCGCCGGTGATCTTGCCGCCGAGGCTGTGAGTGTGTATCTGGTGGTTTATTTCGTTACCACTCTTGGCGCTTTCGGCATACTCGCTCTTTTGGCCGATAAAGAGGGCGAGAAATTTATGCTCGATCACTATCGCGGGCTTTTCTGGAGACGTCCGTGGATATCGCTGGCGTTTTCCAGCATGCTGCTTTCACTGGCGGGGGTGCCATTGACAGCAGGCTTTATCGGAAAATTTTTCGTGCTCCTGGCCGGGGTCGGCACCGCGCTTTGGACGCTTGTAGTTATACTAGTTATAAACAGCGCAATTGGACTGTATTATTATATCAAGGTCATTGCAACCATGTTTTCCAGAGCTGAGTCAGAACCTGAACAGAAACCTGCTTCGATACCGGTGGCGGGCGGTGCGGTTCTGGCCGGACTTACGATTATGTTAATCTATTTCGGTGTTTACCCCGTACATCTTATAAGACTCATTAGAGAGATGGTTCTGGGACTCTCATAAACGCTGCCGAAGGTGCGATGATGGCATTTCGGATATTAAAAAAACAAAATCTCCATTTCCGAATACACAAAAAATGTCTTGTCGCAGAATTAATAACATTTTATCTATTTAATATTAACTGCAAATAATACAGAAAGGTTAGGTATCTATGCAAGGTGTTAACGCATCTCCTACTACCGCAAGCATGCCTGCCCGATTACTCAATAGATCGATAGGAAAAAAGATTTTGATGTCCTTCAGCGGCCTGGTGCTTCTTGGCTATGTGGTGGGACATCTAATTGGTAATCTACAGATCTTTGTGGGGCAAAACGCACTGAATGCTTATGCGGTATTTCTACATTCAATTGGAGCCTGGCTCTGGATTATAAGGGCGTTTTTGCTGGCGATGCTTATAATTCATGTCTGGACCGCGCTTAGGTTGTATTTCGAAAACCGGGCGGCTCGCCCGATAGGATATAAGCGCAAAGTGTATCAGGAGGCGACATTATCATCGCGGACTATGATCTGGACCGGTATCGGTGTTTTTCTTTTCGTGGTTTATCATCTCATGCACTTTACATTAATTATCACCAATCCCCAGTATTCTCATCTGGAGGATGCCCTGGGACGGCATGATGTTTATTCTATGGTCATACTCGGCTTCCAGAATTACCTGATATCCGCAGTTTATATAGTCTCGATTGCCATAGTTAGTTATCATGTTGCGCATGCCTCCAAAAGTATGTTTCAGACCTGGGGTTTAAACGATACCAACTTCGAAAAAATACTGCATCCGGCCACTGTGATTTTTGCCTGGCTGATCTTTCTGGGCTATGTCTCGATTCCAATCGCAGTGTTGACCGGATTTGTCAAACTTCCCGAGGGGGTGATTTAGATGGCATTAGATTCACAAGTACCCTCAGGACCGATGTCTGAAAAATGGGATAAGCATAAATTCGACCTGAAGGTGGTCAGTCCCGCCAACAAGCGAAAATTTCATATTATAGTTGTCGGTACCGGCCTGGCGGGAGGATCGGCAGCCGCATCATTTGCCGAGCTGGGCTACAAGGTAACCGCCTTCTGCTATCAGGACAGCCCCAGACGCGCCCACAGTATTGCCGCCCAGGGCGGGATAAATGCCGCAAAGAATTATCAAAACGACAACGACTCAGTATACAGGCTGTTTTACGACACCGTCAAGGGCGGTGATTTCAGGAGCCGTGAGGCGAATGTCTACCGTCTGGCGCAGCTTTCGGAAAATATCATCGATCAATGTGTGGCCCAGGGAGTACCGTTTGCACGTGATTACGGCGGTGAACTGGCCAACCGATCATTCGGCGGGGCGCTGGTATCGCGGACATTTTATGCCCGCGGCCAGACCGGGCAGCAGTTGCTATTGGGATGCTATCAGGCTTTGGCCCGTCAGATCGGCCTGGGCGCTGTTGAGATGCATGGCCGTTCCGAGATGCTGGATCTGGTTGTGGTTGACGGTCATGCCAAGGGCATAATCGTGCGTGATATGGTCACGGGCGAGATCAAGTCGTATGCGGCCGATGCTGTGGTTCTGGCGACCGGCGGCTACGGCAATGTCTTCTATCTTTCCACCAATGCCATGGGATGTAATGTTACTGCGGCTTACCGCGCTTATAAGAAAGGCGCGTTTTTCGCAAACCCATGTTATACTCAGATTCATCCGACCTGTATTCCGGTGCACGGCGATTATCAGTCCAAACTGACTTTGATGTCGGAGTCTCTGCGTAATGACGGCCGTATCTGGGTCCCGAAGAAAAAGGGCGAAACACGTTCTCCAAATGATATTCCCGAGGATGAGCGCGATTATTATCTGGAGAGGAAGTACCCGTCCTACGGCAACCTTGCTCCCCGCGATATCGCCTCGCGTTCGGCCAAAGAGGTCTGCGATGAGGGTCGGGGAGTGGGTGAAACCGGCATGGGCGTTTATCTCGATTTCTCCGATGCAATCAACAGGCTGGGCGAAGATACTATCCGAGCCCGTTACGGCAACCTCTTCCACATGTACGAGAAGATAACGGACGAGAATCCGTATCAGGTTCCGATGCGAATCTTCCCCGCGCCGCATTATACTATGGGCGGCCTCTGGGTCGATTACAACCTGATGAGCAATCTCCCCGGGCTGTTTGTAATCGGCGAGGCTAATTTCTCCGATCACGGCGCCAACCGTCTCGGCGCAAGCGCCCTGATGCAGGGTCTGGCCGACGGCTATTTCGTGATACCTTATACCATAGGCCATTACCTGGCAGGCGTCACGCCGGGTGAGGTGAAAGCCGATCACGGCGAATTTAAGAAGTCCGAAGAGGATGTTAAACAGCGAGTGCATAAGCTTCTTTCGATTGACGGCAAAAGAACCGTGGACGATTTCCATCGTCAGCTTGGAAGGCTGATGTGGGAAGAGTGCGGAATGGCGCGTAATGAGGAAGGACTTAAAAAGGCGCTGGAAGAGATTCCCAAAATCAGGGATGAATTCTGGGAGAATGTCAAGGTTGTCGGCGAGAATGAAGAGCTGAACCAATGCCTGGAACGTGCCGGACGAGTGGTGGATTTTCTGGAATTTGCCGAGCTGATGTGCGAGGATGCCCTGGACAGGGATGAGTCCTGCGGCGGACACTTCCGTGAAGAACATCAAACCGAGGAGGGCGAAGCCCTGCGAAACGATGATAATTACACTCATGTCTCGGCATGGGAATTCACGGAGGTCGGTAAGAAGCCCAATCTTCACAAAGAGCCTCTGGAATTCGAGGAGGTTCCGCTGGCGCAAAGGAGTTACAAATAATGAATCTTACATTATATGTTTGGCGGCAGAAAAATGCCGGGGACAAGGGCCGTATGGATAAATACGAGGCCAAAGATATAAGCCCGGATATGTCCTTTCTGGAGATGCTCGACGTTGTCAACGAGGACCTGGAGCGTGAGGGCAAAGATCCGATAGCCTTCGACCATGACTGCCGGGAAGGTATTTGCGGGACCTGCTCCCTGAATGTTAACGGTGTTGCGCATGGTCCGGAGAAGGGTACGACCGTGTGCCAGCTTCACATGCGCAATTTTAAGGACGGCGATAAAATCTATATCGAACCCTGGCGGGCCAAGGCATTCCCGGTGGTAAAGGATCTGATAGTGGACAGGTCGGCATTCGACAGGATAATGCAGGCGGGCGGATTTGTCTCCGTCGGAACCGGAGGAGCGCCCGATGCCAATGCTATCCCGATTTCCAAAGAGGCCGCCGAGGATGCGTTCGATGCGGCGGCATGTATCGGCTGCGGGGCGTGTGTGGCGGCCTGTAAGAATGCCTCGGCTATGTTGTTTGTGGCGGCCAAGGTCTCGCATCTGGCGAATCTTCCCCAGGGCAAGGTTGAGGCCAAGCGGCGCGTGGTTAATATGATTAATCAAATGGATTTAGAAGGTTTCGGCAACTGCACTAATTATTACGAATGCCAGGCCGCCTGTCCCAAGGAAATAAGTGTGAAATTCATCGCTCAGATGAACCGTGAGTATTTCCGTTCCCTACGATACAAGGAAAAGTAGCTTTGTAGGGAGCTTCGGCTATAATTTGTAGGCTTGAGAATTTTCAAAAATGCCGATCGAGATGTTTGCTCGATTGGCATTTTTTTGTTTAATTTTATAGAAATCAAAATCGGGAGAATATATGAGCAGAGAAGTCAGGAAAATCGCGATAGCATCAGATCATGCCGGATATGAATACAAAGAAGAGATAAAAAAACACCTTGAGGAAGAAGGATATGAGGTAAAGGATTTCGGTACCGATTCTAATCAATCCGTTGACTATCCACTGTTTATAAAACCTGCGGCTGAAGCTGTAGCCTCCGGTGAGTGCGAGGCCGGAATTGTTTTGGGCGGCAGTGGTAATGGCGAGGCTATGGCTGCCAATAAAGTTAGAGGTGTAAGGTGTGCCTTGTGCTGGAATGCCGAATCCGCCCGTCTTGCAAAGGAGCACAACGATGCCAATATGATTTCTCTCGGACAGAGACTGATTTCGCTTGAGACAGCG
>WJIM01000014.1 GCA_014730285.1 Candidatus Zixiibacteriota bacterium | reverse complement strand
TCAAACGGTATCACCATAGGGAAATATTCTGCCAATTCCTGTGCCAGGTAATACTGCGTATCCGGTTTGACCAGCGCAACCACAGCGCCGCCGCCGCCGCCGCCCGTCATTTTGGCGCCCAGAACGCCTTCCTTATCGAGAAGTAATTCGACCGCTTTATCAAGCGCCTCCGTGGAGACACCCAAACGGGCAAGCTGTTCGTGATTACGGCGCATTAGCTTTCCGGTCTCTATCATATCACCGATTCCGAGAGCAATACCGGCATCAACTGTTATATTCCCTATCTCTTCCAGGATAGCATCTACAGCCTTTGGATCGCGCTCACGGTTGCGTTGCACCATTTGTACCAGTTCGATCGTTCGTGCGCCCGGCTCGACTATGCAGAGAAGCCCTGCGGCCGGTGTTGGAACTCTTATCGGAAGTATCTCGCGCGGGGGACCTTTACGGAACCAGAGCACGCCCTCGGACAGCACCGTGGCGGTATCCATGCCGCTGGGATTGCCGTGGAAGATAGCTTCCAGCTTCTGAGCGTCCTCGAAAATTCCGCTGTCCCATTTTCTTTCCTGATTCAAGTGCTTGTATTTGCGCAGAGCCGAACACAGCCCGACCGAAAACGCCGCCGACGATCCCAGACCCATACCGGGGATCAGATCGGATTCGATTTTGATCGCAATCTGTTCATGCTGAAGGCCGTGAAGCTCGAGAGCATAATCCGCGGCCTTGGAGAACAGACGAATATCCTGCTCCGATTTTGGAACCGGAAAGACCTGCTTGAAATGCGGATACACGAAACGCGGTCCGTCCGGATCGTGACTGATCCTGACAGTCAGACCTTTATCGATAGTTGTAGTAATTCCGGGATAATTATAAACCGTGGCATGTTCACCGAAGAGAACAACCTTGCCATGCGCGAAAGATTTCACGGGGAGGTCTTCGTCGACACTGCCGTTCTCCGAGGACTGCCTGATCTTTCTATATATTTCTTCAGCTACCGAGACCTTAACCTCGCCCCGCTTAATCATCTCCTGGCTGACATCCTCCACCTGATTGGCCGGCACGCCGACCGAAATCGCCACACTTCTGGCATGCAGAGCCATATGGCCTTTCTGTATACCGTCTGTCGCAAGCGCCAGGTTGGCCGTGAAGTTTTGGCCCAATCCGACTGAGGCCAGTAGCCCGGCAAGCTGGCGGGAATTTCTGACGCCGCTGATCTCACGCAAAAGCTTTACGCCGGGATGCGAATTGACAGCGCCGCCAACCCATCCCACCTGCATCGGCAGCTCAATTTTGCCGACCAAACGGTCATCCTCGAAAGTGTATGATGTCAAGCTGGAGTAACGGCCGTTGCGTGCGGCGTAAGCATGCCCGCCCGCTTCGATTGCACGCCAATCCTGTCCCAGCGCCACAGCTGCCGCACAGACACCGTTAAAGATGCCTTTATTGCAGGTCGTGGCCCTGTAGGGATCGATTCGTGCAAATTCACTGGCCTCGACCATCCTCAGGGCGACTTCCTCGCCGGTAAAGTTTTTGGTTTCCAGATACTCTATCGGGAGAATAAACTCAGCTCTGGCCATACGCCGATCCGCCAGATTCGAAAGTATTCTCAGGTTAACACGTCCGCCCGTAATCTCCTGCACGATCGGACCTGCCGATTCACAGGCGTAATTGACCGCATTGGCGCCCATTGCTTCTCGAACATCGTAGAGCAGATGAACCGCCAGCATCGGACCGACCCTGCTGTCATCGTCAAGAATTCGCACTTCCAGATCAAAGACACCTCCACCCCGTTTTCTCATCCTGAAAGCGGAATCATTGGCCGCATCTATAATCTTCTGCCTGTTATCATAAACCGCCTCAGCCGCCTTCTGGGGATCGCTCAGATCGAGGACCTGAATCTGGCCGATCATAATCGGATCATCCACTCTGGTATGAAATCCTCCACCCTTGCGGATCATAAGCGCCGCTTTGGAGGCCGCCGCAATAATCGAGGCTTCCTCAACCGCCATTGGCACCAGATGCTCATGTCCGTCAACGATAAAATTCAAGCCCAGTCCCAGCGGAAGGCCGAATACACCTATGGAATTCTCTACCATATTGACCGCATGTTCGACACGGAGCGCATTGCCGTTTCTGAGCATGGAAATCTGCTGTTCAGAAAGCTTAAAAGTTCGCGCCAGGTATGCAAGCCTGCGCTCAACCGGCAGCCTGTAAAAGCCCGGTATTCTCGAGGTTTTAAGTTCGGGGACTGTTGTTGATTTCTTCTTAACCAGATTGACTTTCTTCATCTTATCCATTATCTCCCAGATGACTTTCCGAGTTATTAAGCCACTCAAGCAGTTTTCCGGTATACACACGGGGAGCCTTTTTCAAATCCCCGATATTTCTCGAGCCGGTCAACAGCATGGCGGTCTTGAGTTCATAAATATTGCTCTCGATAAAATCGGAGGCGCTCTGCACTCCGTTATCAACAAATGCCAGCAAAATCGCTCTGGCAAAACCCGCGATATCGGCCCCCAGCCCTATTGCACGAGCCGAATCGAGGCCGTTTTCTATACCGCCCGAGCCGATGAGGCAAACATCATCGGAAATGGATTTCCGGGCGTTAATAAGACTATACGCAGTCGGAACTCCCCAATTGGAAAATGTTTTTCCCGCACTGCGT
>WJIM01000153.1 GCA_014730285.1 Candidatus Zixiibacteriota bacterium | reverse complement strand
TGATCCCGATGGCTACATAAATTTCGGCTTTTTGGGCGGCACGGCAGAGGCGGTCTGTGGCCTGATCCGGGATGGAAACGGAGTTTTCCAAAAGGCGAGTATAGAGCTGGTTGAGAACGGGCTTCCTCCCCGAGGGCACGGCCCAGACCCAATCCGGATAGGAGGGGATGAAGGCCTCGGGGAAGACCGCTAACGAGGCGCCGCCTTTACCAACCTCAACAATTAGTTCGCAGGCCAATTCAATTGACGCCTTTTTGTTCAAAAAGACGGGGGCCTTTTGAATAGCCGCAATTTTAACTTTATTGCTTTTCATTTATTGATTTCTCCATTTTCAGGTTTATCCTATTCTTCCGAATGCAATTGTCAGCCTAACTAAACTTATAAGCCAAGTTGATTCAAGGTTTATTTCATAATCAACCAGGCATTGGAAGCAATTATCATTGGAAGCACAATTAAGTAAAGTGTCCTATTTCGGTTCTCAACAGTCTTTCGGTCAAATAATGGGCTCTTTCAATTGTAAGCGCTGGCTCAATGGCATATAGGATAGGCGTTTATCGGGTCAGTATCTCACGAATTTTATCTGCCACACGGCTTGCAGCGCCGTCATAATTGGCCATAACCGCAACCGTGTAGCCCGAATTCATATACATATCCAGCATGGCATTGATTCCTGGCGCTCCTCCGCCATGCCCGACTATTCGATGTCCATTGACCATTTGATCCTGTATTAAACAGGCATAGCTCGTTCCCGGACGGCGCTCGGTTTTTCCGGTTGACATGAGCTCAAAGGATTCCTTGCTCATGAGTTTGTTATGGCGAAGAGCCTGATCGAAGGCCAGTAAATCTTCAACGGTGGAGTAACCGCCTCCCGCAGGCCCGCCCTTGACAGCATGCAGGAAAAGATTGTTGTGCAATATTTCTTCAGGCAGCATTGTCCCGTCATAATTCATTCTGGTATAGCCAATAGCAAGATTTGGAACCGGCGTATCCACCTCAAAGCACCCGCTGTTTATCATGCCAGCCGGTTCATAAATATTCTTTTTGATATAGTCATAATAACTTATCCCGCTGACCTTTTCGATAATCATGCCAAGCACAATCGGACCGGAATTGCTATAGTGAAAATCGCTGCCCGGTTCGAATAGAAGGCTGTCTTCAAAGATTAAAGATGCGAGCCCATCGACAGTCTTCAGTTCCCAGAACGATGTGTCGAACATCTCATCCCAGTAATCCTGCATGCCGGATGTATGAGTCAGAAGATGATGAACGGTGACTTTTTCGGCAATTTGCGTATTTGGGATATCCGGTAGATATTTACCGACTTTATCATCGAGCGAAATTTTGTCCTGTTCGACAAGCTGCATGATTGCGACGCCCGTAAACATCTTATTCATCGATCCCAGATTAAACTTGGTATCCAGCTTATTCGGCACATTGTAACGTTTACAGGCTTCTCCGTATACCTTTTTATAAAAGGGAACACCGTCTTTGGCAATCAGCACTGTACCGGAAAACTTATCATCAGCGGCAAGCTCCTCTATATATTTATCCAGAAATTCTATCATTTCATCCTGCGAGAATTTTTTGTCGGGCAATGCATAATCCGGACTCTCGCCCGGACGTGCAGAGATTATCAGCAATTTATCGGTATCATTGGAATCGATATAAACTGTCAAGTCAACCCATTCTATATCCGATACAGGTTTTTTCGCTCGCAAGAGCGCAGTGATGACCAGTTCATCTGAATCTATTACATTCTCCAATTCAAGGCCGCGGGTATCTCCATAGACCTGCCGAAAAAAGCCAAGCCTTCGCTGAGCGGACTCCGGATCATCGGATTTTTTCCAGTTATCGGCAATAAATTCACTCCATGCCTCTTCATTGCCGGAGTTGAAGGATTCAAGCAGCGCTTTCAGCATCCTGCCCGAGGCTGTTTCCGGAATGTCAACATCATTACCACAAACTGCCTGCGGCAATGCCGAAATTAGCATAAATAGAACGGCTGCGGAAACCAGTATTCTTTGCAACATTGAATGTCCTCCCGGTTTTATTGTACTCCTGTATAATATGTAAGTACTTACGAATATACACTATTAAAAGTTGCTTTATCAGCCGGATGAAAAGAATATTGTAGTAATAATCATGCCGGTAAAAATTACGACAAATCCCGCGAAATGCCGATTGTATAAAAACTTCGTAAGATAGCCGGAGATGAGGTTGCAATAAGAATCGAATATTACGATGACATCCCCTGCACCCGCCTGGGGAAATGTCGCTTTGTAGTTTCCGATATCAGCGAGAATCCTTAAAGTTATGTCGGAATTGCCAGTCTTAATTAAGCTTGACTAAAAAGGAAAATTAGGTATTATAATGGTGTACGCGCCTTACACCCGATTTTTATCGGGAAATACAGCCATTAGAGATTTTGCGAAGCGGATTTTACTATTAAATAAGTCATAGTTCTCAAGACTTTTCAGAGGTCCCGTAGCTTGATATCTATCCCAACCTTGATTCAAATATTATTCAACTCAGGAGGTTTGTCCGTGATACAAACGTTTATGCAAAGATCAAAATTAATCATTTCAGCGGCAATTT
>WJIM01000152.1 GCA_014730285.1 Candidatus Zixiibacteriota bacterium | reverse complement strand
GTCAATCGACATCAATACTCGAACCGAAAAGGTCAGCTCGGAAAAGAAGCTGCGCTGCGGAGAACCCAGGTATGAACCGGGAGGGGGCGGGATCAATGTCTCCCGTGCCGTAAAAAAGCTTGAGGGGGAATCACTGGCTGTTTTTTCGGCCGGCGGAACCAATGGCAAAATGTTGAAAGGGCTTCTGGAGGATGAGAATGTGAATGCCAGGCCGATGGAGATTTCTGCCATAACCCGTGAAAATCTGACTGTGTATGAAAACTCCAGCGGCGAGCAGTTTCGTTTTGTAATGCCCGGGCCAAGGCTTTCAGAATCCGAGTGGGAAAGCTGTTTGGAAGAGATAAAGAAGCTGATCAACGAATTTGATTATGTGGTCATAAGCGGGAGTATTCCTCCGGCAGCGCCGAGCTATCTGTATGCCGCCATTGCCGAAATGGCCCATGAAGCGGGCGCAAAAGTTCTACTGGATTCAAAGGGCCAGGCGCTGAAACGCGCGCTCAGAGAAGGCGTTTATATGATTAAGATAAACATCCGTGAATTCAATGATATCCATGACACTGAGCTGGATAGTGAGGATCAGATAATCGAGGCGGCAAAGGGTATGATAAATTCATGCGGGTGCGAAATGGCTGTTGTCACACTAGGCTCAGCCGGAGCTATAGTAGTATCTAAGTCAGGAAGCAGGCATTTCCGTTCCCCCACCGTGCCGATTCGAAGCAAGGTAGGCGCGGGGGATTCCATGATGGCGGGTATTGTTCTGGCTCTGGCACGCGGCGAGGAAGTACTGAATGCCGTTAAATTCGGAGTAGCGGCCGGGGCAGCTGCCGTTATGACGCCCGGTACTGAATTGTGCCGCAAAGATGATACGGAAAGATTATTCGAACAGATTTCATCAGAAAATTCGCTGTAAACAGAAAGGAATGCGGATCGATGGAAGAGCATAAAATTTATGGTATCGATGATTATGAGCAGTATGTTGGCTCTGAGGCGATAGAGCGTATCGGGAATAAGGCCTCCACGCTCCAAGACTTTCATGTAGCCAATGTCAATGCCACCTACTATGGCGGGGGTGTGGCCGGGCTTTTATCCTCCTTCATCCTTTTGATGAACAGCGTGGGAATTAAAACCGGCTGGAGAGTGATTCAGGGCTCGCCCGACTTTTTCAGCGTGACTAAAAAGATGCATAACGCTTTGCAGGGCGCGGATATCAATCTGACCGAAAAGAAAAAACATGTATATGAATCAGTGATCTATGAAAATGCAGTCCGCAATCATCTCGATCATGATATCGTGATTATTCATGATCCCCAGCCGCTCCCGATGATCGAACATTACACAAAACGCGGTCCCTGGCTGTGGCGCTGTCATATAGATATGACCAGCCCCAATCCGATACTCTGGGATTATCTTAAAAAATTCGTGGAAAAATACGACGGCGTGATCCTGACATTGAAAGAATACCAGCGGGAGCTTAATACACCCCAGCTTGCCTTCCAACCCGCAATCGATCCCTTCAATGTTACCAATAAGGAAATGGGCGAGGAGGAAATGCAGGAACGATTAGATCATTATGATATCCCCTGCGATCTTCCGTTGGTAGTTCAGATATCGCGTTTCGACAGATGGAAAGACCCGGAAGGAGTAATTGCTGCTTACAAAAAAGTTCGCAAAGAGGTCGATTGCACTCTTGTCCTCCTGGGAAATATCGCCACCGATGATCCGGAGGGTAAGGAGGTCTATGAATCCCTGCTGGAATGCCAGGAGGACAGGATAATAATCATGAGCCGTCAGGATAGCGCTCTTGTCAATGCCCTGCAGAGAAAAGCCGCCGTAGTTGTGCAGAAATCAAAGCGAGAGGGATTTGGTCTCACGGTAACCGAAGCGATGTGGAAAGGGACGCCCGTGGTCGGCGGAAATGTGGGCGGGATAAAAAAACAGATTCAGGATGGCGAAAACGGTTTTCTGGTATCCTCTGTCGACGAGGCTGCCGAGAGAATTCTTCAACTTTTGAGAGATGATAAACTGTGTAAAAAAATCGGCAAAGAAGCACGGGAGACTGTTAAAAGCAAATATCTTCTGAGCCGCTATCTGGAAAATTATCTCGATCTTTTTAATTCGTTAGAAACAAGTTACACGATTAAGAGCCACATGATAGGCGAGGAATTTAGCTGATAATTTATGCTTATGGCGAATGCAAAATCTGAAGCAAAAGTCAACACCGGGAGCAAAGAGCCCTGGCTTCAGGATACAGACGATGTTCTGAGGGACTTTGATGTTGCCCGTAAAGATGGTTTATCCTCATCCGAGGTCTCCGATCGACAAGGCAGATATGGCAAGAACTTACTGCGCGAGGTCGAGAAGAAAAGCATCTGGACTATTTTCTTCGATCAATTTAAAAACCTCGTGATCCTGATACTGGCAGTTGCTGCAGCTTTATCTTTTATCTTCGGCGAGACTGTTCAGGGTTTTGCGGTGGCTGCGGCAATTCTGATAAATGCGATAATCGGCTTTTTTACCGAACTCAAGGCTGTAAAATCCATGGAAAGCCTGCGGGAGATGAGCAAGGTTACCACCCGTGTCCGCCGCGGCGGCAAGGCGCAGAATATCAATGCCCGCGAGCTTGTGCCGGGAGATATAGTGATTCTTGAAGGGGGCGATATTGTAACCGCTGACCTGCGGATACTGGAAGCAAATAAGCTTCAAAGCAATGAGTCGGCCCTTACCGGAGAGTCTATGCCTGTGCGCAAGCAGGAGAGTGCCCTGGAGGGGGATATTACCCTGGCGGAACGTGCCAATATGCTTTTCAAGGGCACGGCGGTGACTCGCGGTTCGGGTGAGGGCGTCGTGATTGCCACAGGCATGGAAACCGAGTTGGGGGAAATCTCCGAACTCGTAGAGGCGGCCGGCGAGGATCTTACTCCGCTCGAAAAACGCCTCAACCGTCTGGGACACAGCCTGATCTGGGTAACACTGGCGGTTGCGGCTGTGGTTGCAGCATTAGGTTTCGTGCGCGGCAAGGAACTACTGCTTATGATCGAAACCTCGGTGGCGCTGGCTGTAGCTGCCATTCCGGAGGGACTGCCAATTGTGGCAACGATTGCACTTGCACGCGGAATGATGCGGATGGCCAAGCGCAATGCGCTGGTTAACCGGCTGGCATCGGTGGAAACGCTGGGGGCTACCAATATTATCTGCACTGATAAGACCGGCACGCTGACCGAGAACGAGATGACGGTGACTAAGATAGTATTGGAATCCGATGAGATAAAAATTGCCGAGGACGGTTATGAGGGTTCCGGCGGTAAGATAGATAAGCCCTCTGAATCGTTGGAAAAAGCGCTCACAGTTGGAGTCCTTTGCAATAACGCCTCTCTTTCCGAAGTGAGGGAGTCCGGCGACAGCGCATCAATCGGCGATCCAATCGAAGTGGCGATTCTGGAGGCGGCTGATAATCTCGGATACAGACGTTCAGAATTACTGGAAAGGATGCCCGAGAAGCGCGAGGAGGCCTTCGATGCGGACACTATGATGATGGCTACTTTTAATGAGAGCAACGGCGGTTTCTTAGTTTCTGTTAAGGGCGCTCCGGAAAGCGTTTTTGAGGTTAGCACAAGGGTGCTCTCAGATGGCGAGGCTAAAAGCATAGATGATCTCGATAAGTGGCAAAAACTGAATAATCAAATGGCCGAAGACGGCCTGCGTGTCCTGGCGCTGGCATATAAAGAATCCGATGATGCGAATGAAAATCCCTATGAGGATTTGACCCTGATCGGGCTGATGGGTTTTATGGATCCGCCTCGAGAAGATGTAAAAGACTCTATCGGATTGTGTCACAAGGCCGGAGTTCGTGTTATTATGGTCACTGGCGATCAGGCGGTAACTGCCAGGAATGTCGGACGGCAGGTTGGGCTGGTCGATGATGAAGACGCGGTTGTCATGAGAAGCAGCGAACTTCATGCTGTGGAGGAGCTGTCCGAGGAAGACAAGCGTAAAATCATCGAAACACCCATGTTCGCGCGTGTCAGCCCCCGTCAGAAGCTGGATTTGATCTCGATACATCAGGAGAACAACTCTATCGTAGCCATGACCGGTGATGGGGTCAACGATGCCCCCGCCCTGAAAAAGGCGGATATTGGAATCGCTATGGGAAAGCGCGGCACGCAGGTGGCACGGGAAGCCGCTGATATGGTATTGAAGGATGACGCTTTCTCCACAATTGTGGCCGCTGTTCAGCAGGGGCGTGTAATTTTCAACAATATACGTAAATTCGTGGTCTATCTTTTATCCGGCAATGCGGCCGAGATCATGGCTGTAGGTGCGGCCTCAATGGCAAACGCGCCGCTGCCTCTGTTGCCGCTTCAGATTCTGTTTCTGAATCTGGTTCTGGATGTTTTTCCGGCTCTGGCTTTAGGAGTAGGCGAGGGCGATCCGCATATAATGCAGCAAAAACCGCGCAAAGCAGACGAGCCTGTAATCCGTTGGAGTCATTGGGGTTTTATCGGCGGTTTTGGATTAATAATCGCCGCTTCCGGACTGGCGGCTTTTGCTATTGCCTTAGGCTGGCTTAATCTCGATCTGAGAGAGGCAGTAACGATATCATTTCTAACACTGGCCTTCGGACGGCTCTGGCATGTATTCAATATGCGGGATTTCCGTAGCGGCTTTATTAGCAACGAAATAACAAGGAACGTTTACGTCTGGGGCGCGTTGTGTTTATGTACAGTACTATTATTGCTGGTGGTCTATCTTCCGGGTCCTGCGGAGGTGATTCAGGTAACGCCGATTGGGTTGAAGCGATGGGCTCTGATTATTCCGATGAGTTTGATTCCCTGGCTGATAGGCCAGATTTATAGATCGATCGGTGGAAAGCAAAAGTAATTTTGTTAATGATCCAAAAATATAAGGAGTTGAGTATGATGGAATTGCTTGATATAAACGAATTAAAATCACTGGCGGGCATAAAAAAAGAGCCGTGCATTTCAATTTATATGCCCACTCATCGAGTGGGCAGGGAAGTCGAGCAGGATCCAATCAGGCTCAAAAATCTCCTCAGAGACGCAGATCGCAAGCTGGAAGAGCTCGGTCTGCGCAGAAAACAGATAGACAGTATGTTGGAGCCGGGCGAAAAGCTTCTGGGCAGCGCCGAATTCTGGAATCACCAGAGCGATGGTCTGGCGCTGTTTTTGAGCCAGGATGAATCGCATATCCATCGCCTGCCTCTCTCATTCGAAGAGGCGGCGATTGTATCGCATCGCTATCATCTGAAACGTTTGCTGCCTTTGTATGCAAACGACGGCCGTTTCTTCATACTGGCCTTAAGCCAGAAAAGAACCCGTCTTTTCGATGCGACCAGGCATTCGATATACGAATACGAACTTGAGGATATCCCTGCCAGCTTCGAGGATTTCATGAAATTCGAGGACCCGGAAAAGCAGCTCCAGTATCATACCGGAACCGGCGGGGGCGGCGAATCCGGAAAGCGGAGCGCAATGTATCACGGTCATGGTGTCGGTATGGATGATGCGGAAAAGAAAGAATATATCTCGCGCTTCTTCAAAACCGTGGAAAACGGAATCGACAAGGTCACAGCCGAGCATCAGGAGCCTTTGATTCTTGTCGGACTGGAACATTATATTCCCATGTACCGCGAGGCCAATCATTATGCAAAGCTTCTGGAGAGTGACGTCAGAAAGAATCCGGATGACTTGAGCGAAGCCGAATTGCATGATCTGGCCTGGAAAGAGGTTAAGCCGTATTTTGAGCGTGATCGTGAAGGATATTTCAAAAAATACAAGGAGAGTCTTGGGACCGGCAAAGCCTCTAATAATATGGAAGAGATAATCAAGGCCGCCTACGCCAGGCGTGTGGATTGCCTGTTTCTGGAAAAAGGCCGGCATATACTGGGCAGCTATGATCCTGACAATGATAAGCTTGTGGTTTACGAAAAGGAGGAACCCGGGGCGGAAGATTTGTTGGATTTTGCCGCAATTCAGACTATATTAGCAGGCGGAGCGGTATATATGATGGAAGAAGATGAGATGCCGGACGATAATCCGGCGGCGGCTCTGTATCGTTATTAATTGAGAAATATCTTAACACAGCATTCGAGAATGCAACTGAACTTTAAGACAGGAAGATGATGATGGGAGTTCTTGAGGTAAAGGGATTGAGCTTGAACCTTGACGGCAAATCAATCCTGAACAGACTTAATATCGATTTCTGGGAGGGCCATGTGCATGCAGTGGTGGGGCCTAACGGAGCCGGTAAATCCACGTTAGCATCCACGATTATGGGCCTTTCCGGTTATCGGGACTTTGAGGGGGACATCATTTTCAAAGGGGAATCTATTAAAGAGCTTGATGTTAACGAACGTGCCAAAAGACGGATAACCCTGGCCTGGCAGGAGCCGGCCCGTTTCGAGGGCCTGACCATCCGTGATTTCATACGATCCTCTGCAAAAGATAAAAGCGTTGATAATATCAAGAATACGCTGGAGGAAGTTGGGCTTGACGGTGATGAGTACCTCATGCGTGCGGTCGACAAAACCTTAAGCGGAGGCGAAAGGAAAAAGGTCGAACTGGCCTCGATTCTGGCTATGGAGCCGGAAGTGGCTATTCTGGATGAGCCGGATTCAGGCATCGACATAGAATCGATCGAACGCATATTCGAGGCTGTCAAAGTTCTCAAGAGCAAGGGTACGACCGTAATCATGATTACCCACAGCCTGGCGGTATTGAATCAGGCAGAGCACGCATTTCTGATGTGCAATGGCACGATTGTCGATAAGGGCGTGACAGACAAGATAAGGAATTACTTCGAAGATAAATGTATTCCCTGCCCTCATAAGAATATTCCCAGGGCGGCTGAAACCGGAGGTAGGGCATGAGCGCTGATTTGACAACTATTAACGACCTCTACGAAAAGATAAATTCCGATCCGCATGAGCTGGATGATCCCAATGTGGCTCATCTGGTAATAGATCACAACAAGGTCCTGGGCCAGCATCTGGTGCCCGGACTGCACATGGAAGTGGATGAACTCGAAGACGGAATTAAAGCGGTGATGCGTCTGGATGATAACACCGTTCTGGAAAAACAAGTGCATCTCTGCTTCGGAATGTATCCCGAAAAGGGGGTACAGCGAATAGTTATGGACGTTACCATCGGAAAAAACGCAAGGATTTCGCTTTTGTCACACTGCGTTTTTCCTTATGCCATAGATGTTCAGCACATAATGCACGGCCAGATTAGAATCGGCGAAAACTCGGAGTATTCCTATTTTGAGCGGCATGTGCACAGCCCCAAAGGCGGTGTGAAGGTTTATCCCAATGCCAAGATCGAAATCGGCAAGGGAGCGACATTCAAAACCGAGTTCGAACTTATTCGCGGCAGGGTGGGGCTGATCGATATCGATTATGAGGCCACCTGCCATGCGGAAAGTATTCTGGAAATGAATACCAGGATCAGCGGTAAAGCTGATGATGTTATAAAAGTAAAGGAGATCGGACATCTGGTGGGAGAGCATGCCAAAGGTGTACTGACCTCCAAGATTGCGGTGCGGGAAAGCGCCCGGGCCGAGGTCTATAATGAATTGACCGCCAGCGCAGCTTATGCCAGGGGGCATGTGGATTGCAGCGAAATCGTGCAGGATAACGGGATCGTTTCGGCCATTCCGATCGTTAAGGTCGAGCATCCCAAAGCGCATATCACGCATGAGGCGGCAATCGGTAGTGTGGACAACAAGCAGCTCGAGACGTTAATGTCGCGCGGGTTATCCGAAGATGATGCGGTCGAATTGATTATTTCCGGTCTTCTAAGTAGAAAGAAAAAGTAATGAAAGGATGGTAAAATCGATCCCATGAGCTTGTTGGAAGATTTTGCGGTCAGGATAATAAAAGATGTGGCTCTTCCGGAGCTGAGGCGTAGCAGAAAACAGAAGCCTCGGGGTGACCTGAGAGATTTTGTGAGAAGGCACTACGACCGGTCCCGGGAAGATCCAAAATTTCGAGGACTTTTCAATAAATCCAAAGGAAGGGTGAATATTATGGCTGATGAAGAAAAAAAAGATCAACCAAAAACAGAAGAACCAAAAACAGAAAAAACTAAAAATGAAATGGAAAAAGCAGGGGAAGGAGATGCAGGTATGAAAGAAGTTGACAAGCTCAAAAAGGATCTGGATTCATTACGCAAGGACATGAAAGATGTCACCAGTTCAGTGAGAGATCTCACCGTATCCAGGGCCTCAGGGGCCAAGGAAAAGGTCTGGAAGACTGCCAGCGATATCGAGGATCGCGCCACGAAATATGCCACGGATGCATACGACAATGTCCGTGATTCGGGTGAGAAATACCTGAATATGGGCCGTGAGCAGATTCAGAACCGCCCGATAACATCCGCGGCATGGATTTTTGCGGCAGGATTTTTACTGGGTAAACTATTCGACAGGAGATAAATAATGCGGTTTATTGCAGAGTTTATTCTCTCTGTTGTCGAACTGCTGGAGTCTGAGGCAAGGGCTTTCAAGCTCAATATTATGGCGCTTGTTTCATACCTCGTGTTTCTCGCTGCCGGTATGCTCGTTCTTCTGGCAGGGGCCGCTATTCTATTATGGGCTATCTATGAGCTTTTGGTGACTGCCATCAATCCAATTGCGGCCGCTTTTATCATTGGAGGAGTGACCCTGATTACGGGATTTCTAATGGTATTTGGTATCAGAAGAGCCGCAACGCGGCATGGGTAGATTATACTTTTGTCCGGCAAGTCGAATTTACGGCGGAGAGATAAATTGGTTTTATATCGGAACTTGGACTTTTTGAATGAAAATAAAAGGAGCTAAATTCTATGCCAGTACGCAACGCTAATGCTGTGTGGGAAGGAGACCTGAAAGAGGGTAAAGGAAAAATGAAGCTCGGCACAGGCGCTTATATCGGATCGTACTCATTCGGATCGAGATTTGCAGATGATGTCGGCACGAATCCCGAAGAACTGATTGGCGCCGCCCATTCGGGCTGCTTCTCGATGGCACTCTCGAAAATTCTCGGTGATGAGGGTTTTAAAATAGACAAGATCGATACAACCGCAAAAGTGACATTGGAACAGCAGGATCAGGGATTTACAATAGTCTCATCCGAATTGACGACCGAGGGTGATGTGCGCGATATCGATGAGAGCAAGTTCGTTGAGTTTGCTGAAAAAGCCAAGGAGAATTGTCCGGTGTCGAAAGCGCTTGCGGGCGTGAAGATCACGCTGAATGCCAAGCTGGTCGGATAATCTCAATTTCGTTTTCTAAATCCAATAAAAGAGGAGGCTGAGTTATGAGTTTGGATGGAAAAAAGGTAGCTATCTTCATAGATAATATCTATGAAGATCTGGAATTCTGGTATCCCAAAATCAGAATGACCGAAGAAGGGGCGGATGTTACGGTGATTGGCGCAAAGGCCGGATCATTCAGCGGTAAGCACGGCATCCCCGGAAAATCCGATATCGCCATAACCGAGGCTAAAGCCGATGATTACGACGCCCTGATTATACCGGGAGGGTATTCTCCCGACCATATGCGCCGTACACCGGCTATGGTGGAATTCGTTAAAAAGATGAATGAGGGCGGCAAGGTCATTGCCGCAATCTGTCATGCGGGCTGGATGCTGGCCTCGGCCGGGATCGTTAAAGGTAAAAAGCTGACCAGCTTCTTTTCCATCAAGGATGATCTTGTTAATGCCGGTGCCGAATGGGTTGATGAGGAAGTTGTTGTTGACGGTAATCTGGTAACCTCACGCAACCCCGGCGACCTTCCGGCATTCTGCAAAGCTATCATATCGCAGTTAAGCTAATTAAATCTGAAGAGGATTGTCATGAGTGCTAAAAAGGTGAAGGTTGCCAAAGCCGGCGACCTGGAAGACGGGCAAATGAAAGCGTTTGAGGTTGGCGATGATAATAAAATACTCCTGAGCAAAATTGGCGGTAAGTTTTATGCCACAGGGGCATCCTGTCCCCATTACGGAGCGCCTTTGGACAGGGGTATTTTAAGCGGCGACAGAATCGTCTGTCCCTGGCATCACGCCTGTTACAATGCCAGATCGGGCGATCTGGAAGAGCCGCCGTCACGGGATTCTCTGGCATCGTTCGAAGTTGAGATTGATGGTGACGATATTTATGTTATGATTCCTGAAGAATTTGAGGGCAGCCATACTCCGGATATGGTAAGTTTCGAGCCGGAAAAGGATGATCGCAGTTTCGTGATAATCGGCGCCGGTGCGGCAGGCTCGATGGCGGCCCAGACATTGCGTGAGGACGGCTTCAAAGGCCAGATCATTTTGCTCACGCATGAGGACCGTATGCCCTACGACCGTCCCAACCTGAGCAAGGATTATCTTCAGGGCGATGCTAAACCCGAATGGATGCCTATTAAGGATGATGATTTTTACAATAAGTACGGCATTGGGGTCATGCGTAAAAAACAAGTCACCGGTGTAGATTTAAAAGCAAAAGAAGTATCAATCAAGGATGATGATCCTGTTAAATATGACCGCCTGCTGATTACAACCGGCGGCGATGCCAGCAAGCTGGATATTCCCGGAGCCGATCTGGAAAATGTCTTTACTCTCAGAACTTATGATGATTCCGACAATATAATCTCGGCCTGCGACAAAGCAGAAAAGGCCGTTATCATAGGCGCGAGTTTTATCGGCATGGAGGCGGCTTTCAGCCTGACCAAACGCAAGTTGAAGGTCACCGTTGTAGCGCCGGAGAAAACACCGTTCGGTCATGTTTTCGCCTCGGAAATCGGGGAGCTTTTCCGCCAGAAACATGAAGCCACCGGTGTGGAGTTCAAGCTGGAAAATTCGGTTACAAAAATCGAGGGGGATGGCAGGGCTGAAGCTGTGGTTCTTGGAAGCGGGGATAGGATAGAAACTGATATGGTAATCATGGGCGTAGGCGTAAAGCCTTCTTCGGATTTTCTGGAAGGATTCGGTTTGGAATCGGACGGCAGTATCAAGGTCGACGAGCATTTCAATGTGGCCGAGGATGTCTACGCGGCCGGTGATATCGCCAGCTTTCCGTACTGGTATACAGGCGATACGATCAGAATAGAACACTGGCGCACCGCTGAACAGCAGGGACGTTATGCCGCCCATAATATGCTAGATAAAAAGAAGCCGTTCAGAAGCATTCCCTTCTTCTGGACCGCTCAGGTCGGTCTGCAGTTCCGGCACGTTGGCTTCGTGCGGGATTGGGATGATGTAATAGTCGAGGGCGATATTTCTCGCGGCAGCTTCATGCTCTTTTATGTTAAAAACAACAAGGTCCATGCCGCTTCCGGTATTAAATATGACAAGGAAATCGCGGCAGTAGAAGAGCTGATGCGTCAGGACAGGATGCCCTCACCGGATGAATTAAAAGGAGGTTCTATTGATTTGATAGAACTTGCCCGGAAATGATTTTGATTCCTAAAGGAAATTAAGGATGCAGGATAAAAACGATATCAAAGGGGAGCAAGAAAATAAAAAGGAAAATTCTCAGGAAGACGAGGATAAGCATCATCACGACGGCCATGACGGCCACGATCATAAGAGCCACCACGCCCATATGGCCGAAGATTTCAAGCGCCGCTTCTGGATATCGTTAGTCCTAACGATTCCCATCATAATCTTATCGCCGATGATTCAGGGCTTTGTGGGACTGAAAGACCAGCTCGCATTCACTGGAGATTCCTACATACATTTCATATTCGCAACCGCAGTCTTCGTTTATGGCGGCTTTCCGTTTTTAAAGGGGCTGGTAAACGAGCTGCGTGAGAAGCAGCCGGGTATGATGACATTAATCGCTCTGGCGATTCTGGTCGCTTATGTTTACAGTTCAGCAGTTGTCTTTGGTCTGGAGGGGCGCACATTTTTCTGGGAGCTGGCGACTTTAATCGTTGTCATGCTTCTGGGACACTGGATTGAGATGCGTTCGATTATGGGCGCTTCCAAAGCATTGGACGAACTTGCCAAACTTATACCCTCAGAGGCCCATAAATTAAAGGATGATGGTTCAACGGAAGATGTGCCGGTCAGCGAGCTTAAAGAAGGCGACAAAGTTATAATTAAACCGGGCGAGAAGGTGCCGGTGGACGGCAAAATTGTGGAAGGCTCGACATCTATAGATGAATCGCTGGTAACCGGAGAATCCGAGCCTGTTTCCAAAGAGGAGGGCGACGATGTTGTTGGCGGTTCGGTTAATGGTGACGGCTCGATTACGGTCGAGATAGAAAAGACCGGCAAGGATTCATACCTTTCGCAGGTTATGGATATGGTCGAGAGCGCCCAGGCCAGTAAATCCAAATCGCAGAACCTTGCCGACAAGGCAGCCATGTGGCTGACATTCATTGCTATAGGCGCAGGCACGATTACTCTTGTATTATGGCTGACCGCATTTGGACGGGAGTTCGTGTTTGCCTTAGGACGTATGGTCACGGTCATGGTCATAACCTGTCCGCATGCTCTCGGGCTTGCGATTCCGCTTGTGATAGCGGTCTCGACTGCAATGTCCGCCAAAAACGGGCTTTTGATAAGAAACCGAGTGCCGTTTGAGTCGGCACGGAATATCGATGCTATCATTTTCGATAAGACCGGTACATTGACAAAAGGTTCATTTGAGCTTTCTGAGGTACTTGTTTTAGATGATAATATGAGTGAAGAAGAAATCCTGATGTATGCCGCTTCGGTTGAAGCCCGTTCGGAGCATCCTATTGCAAAAGCGATTACCGATGTATCTGATGAAAAGAAGGATGCCGATTCATTCGAAGCAATAAAAGGTAAGGGCGCTGCCGCTAAGGTTGACGGCAAAAATGTGAAAGTAGTTAGTCCCGGATATCTGGAAGAGAATAATATTGAAATAGATGAGAAGGCCAGAGATTTTGCAAAGAAAGGCAAGACCATCACATATGTGCTCATAGATGATGGTGTAAAGGGTGCGATTTCTCTGGAGGATCCGGTTCGAGAGGAATCCAAAGAAGCGATTGAAAAGCTTAAGAAAATGAATGTGAAGACATTGATGATTACCGGTGACAATGAGCATGTTGCCAAAAGAGTGGCCGAGCAGATAGGCATCGATGACTTTTTTGCAGGAGTTCTTCCCGACAAGAAGGCGGAGAAGATCAAAGAGGTGCAGTCTGATGGTTATACTACCGCCATGGTGGGCGACGGCGTGAATGACGCTCCCGCTCTGGCACAGGCGGATGTCGGAATCGCGATTGGAGCCGGTACTGATGTGGCAATGGAAACGGCGGATATTGTGCTTGTTAAAAGTAATCCTCTGGATGTCGTTAAAATCATTGCTTATTCCCAGGCGACCTATAAAAAGATGATTCAGAACCTGATCTGGGCCACCGGATATAACGCTGTGGCTATTCCTCTGGCGGCAGGGGCCTTATACAGCTTTGGGATTCTGCTCAATCCGGCAGTGGGAGCATTATTGATGTCATTAAGTACCGTAATAGTAGCGATTAACGCAAAATTCCTTAAGGTCCCTGAGATCGCCTGAGCATCTGGTATTATTGTTTAGCTTAAAATAAGATAAGGAATTCTATATTATTGCTGTTATGAATGAACATAAGTAAATTAAGCTTGTTATATTATAGAATTTTATCCGAGGGCATTTTATGCCGAATATCGGAATTTGAAATATTGAAGTCAGAAGCGAAAGGTTAGCTTATGGCCGATCAAGATAAATTAGAGTCGATGCGGCAGATAGAATTCGAAAACCGCGAGTGGCTGGATTCTCTTGAATATGTCTACCAGAATCAGGGAACGCAGCGTGTGGGTGAACTGCTGGGACATCTTCAGCACCGCGCCCAGCAGATGGGCATCGAGGTTTGCTTTACGCCCAATACGCCCTATGTTAACAGTATTCATGTCAGCGAACAGCCAGTTTTTCCCGGCAGCCGTGAAATTGAACGCCGCATCAAGAGTATCATCCGCTGGAATGCAATGGCGATGGTGGTGCGCGCCAACCGCAAATCGAGCGGAATAGGCGGGCATATTTCCACCTATGCTTCGGCGGCAACATTACTCGAAGTCGGATTCAACCACTTTTTCCGCGCGCCGTCAGAAAGGCATCCGGGGGACATTATTTATTTTCAGGGGCACGCCTCTCCGGGAGTTTATTCCCGCGCTTATGTCGAAGGGCGTGTGGATGAGATTCATCTCGAAAATTTCCGCCGCGAGCTAATGCCGGAGGGCGGATTATCATCATACCCGCATCCTCGTTTAATGCCTAATTTCTGGCAGTTTCCCACGGTTTCGATGGGGCTTTCCCCGATTATGGCGATCTACCAGGCACGTTTCAACCGTTATCTGGAAGACCGCGGCATAAAAGATAAAACCGATCAGAAGGTCTGGGCCTTTTTGGGGGACGGTGAGCTGGATGAGCCGGAATCATTGGGCGCGATAACATTAGCTCCGCGTGAACGGCTCGATAATCTTATTTTTGTGATCAACTGCAACCTGCAAAGATTGGACGGGCCGGTACGGGGCAACGGTAAGATAATACAGGAGTTGGAAGCCGCTTTCAGGGGCGCTGGATGGAATGTGATCAAGGTTATCTGGGGTGATGACTGGGACCCGCTTTTGGCCGCCGATGAGAAGGGACTTCTGGTAAAACGTATGGAAGAGGCAATTGACGGCGAATATCAAAAATACGTTGTCTCCGACGGCGCATATATCCGCAAGGAGTTCTTTGGAAAATATCCCGAGCTTCTGGATCTGGTCAAAAATCATTCCGACGAGCAGCTTCGCCGCCTAAGACGAGGCGGGCATGATCCGGAAAAAGTGTATGCCGCCTATAAGCGGGCAGTGCAGAATGAAGGGCGGCCAACGGTTATTCTGGCCAAGACTATCAAGGGTTACGGTCTGGGGGAGGCCGGAGAGGGCCGTAATGTCACTCATCAGCAGAAGAAACTGAATGAAGAGGAGATGCGTGAGTTCCGCAGCCGTTTTGGGATTCCTATCTC
>WJIM01000151.1 GCA_014730285.1 Candidatus Zixiibacteriota bacterium | reverse complement strand
TTTATCATCAACGAACATAGCCGCCTGCGGATTTGACTGAAAAAGTTTATCCAGATTTCTCTCGCTGATTCGAAGGCGTTTAATAGTTTTAAGCCTGAGAATATTTGTGATAAAGAGCGCCACCAGAAGTACGAACAGGACAATTGTAATGTAATTCTGATATTCCCAGAAAATGATTTTGGAGTAATCGGCAACCTCTTTTTTACCGATTTCAAAGACTCCGCCTTCCCTGCCATTGGTCAGTATGAAAGAGGAGACATTTCCGGATTCATCATATTCATGAGGATGGAAGTTATTTGCAACTATGTCTGCTGAGGCCAGCTTTCTGAAATCGTGAGAAAATACCCCGACGCCGTTGGCAGTCTTCAAAACAAAGGCATAATCATTATCATTTCCGAGATTTATATATCCCAGATGCTTGCGGATATCGGTTTCCCCCGATTCCGCCCATAAATTCAGGCGGGAATCATAAACTGAGATAACTCCTGTGTGTGAAACGGCATAGAGATGCGGTACATCTGCCGATTTATACTTTCCCAGCCACAAATCGCCGATTTTTTCATTTACATAAACGGATTCCAGAATTCTGCCGCTTCTGTCTATGCGGGAGAGTTTATATGTTTTTTCGGGCAGGCTGTCGAGATCGCCGTCATCCAGAAAGGGCAGGGAATGCGATACATAGAAAATCGTGTCGGATTCGGCCCGCCGAAGCTCAACACCGCCGTGTTCCTCGGCAAGAATTTTCTTGAAAACAACTTCACCGCGATAGTTGACCCGGGATACATAGCAGTACATATCCGAAAAATTCGGGTCGCTCACACCGTTTTTAACATTATAAGTATCGAAAATAACCGAGGGATTATCTTTATCTTTGCAACTGTAAAATCCATGCTTTCCGACTGAGCTCGCCACAGGAAGAGACCATTCGATCTCCAGCTTATCCATATTGATGCAAAACAGCTCGCGGGGATAGAGATCACGTCCCGGGCCAACATAAGCGAATACCTCTTCCACACCGTCATAATCGTAGTCCTCGCACAAGAGTATTGAAACCCCGGCTTCCCAGACACCATTTCCGGTATGATCTTCGCCATGAGTAAGATACAGGAACCGGGGATTATCAGTTCCGGGTACAACCTTTACGATAAAGGCGGAATCATTGCGGTTGGCTCCCACCACCACAGACTGTCTTCCGGCCTGGGTGTCATAGTATAAGGAGAAATCGGTAATCAGCGCCTTAATTGGCTCCTGATCGTTAACGGTACCCATATCAGTGGTTATAAAGGATACATGAGGAAACTCATCTGCGGTTATACCAGGATTGGCGGCGCGCACTACCGCTTTGCCGCCCCATAAGGAACTGTCACCCTCCCATATCTTAAGCGGATCGCCGATCGACCTCTGGCTTTCAGACAGATCCAGAGTATAAATCCTCTCAAGGCTGTAAGGCAACATCTTACTTTTTCGGGAGTATTCCACCGAAAGCTTTTTCACCGCCAGAGCTTCGGAAACCTGGAGGGTCAATAATACTGCTAAAAGGGCAAGTAGATATTTAGTAATTCGCGAGCGCATGCCAGCCCCATCATGATATAGAAAAATTATGCATATACTTATTCCACTTCCGGCGTTGTGTGACACGATTAATATAAAGAAGATGCTCGATATACCAAAGGTTTTTTGCCCTTTATGTCAATTTATTTAATCCTCTTTTGAGGTAATAAATACCGCAAGAAATCAAGGACATTGTGTGCATTTCACTCAGCCTTTCCGGCCTAATACATTCCCCGCTTTTGAACTGCATGATTTTCAATAACTTACATTTTAGGACTTAATATTGATTTTGGCAGCAATTTTGGTAGTAGTAAGTGTAGGTATACTGCGCAAAGAGTAAGTAAAAAAATCGAATTCTTTATTTGGGGCATTTGCCGCAAAAAGGCAGGAATTTTTTGCTCGTGGATTGGACTTTTTTGGGTCATCATCAGGGGCATAATGAATGCCGCCGGCATTTTGTCTAATCATATATCTTTTAATACGTTATACCCATGGGAGGGGATATGCAAAAAATTATCAGACCTTTCCTTTTGCTTCTCTTCGTTCTTGCCATCTTCACCGTTGCCTATGCTGATGATCTCTGGGGACCGCCGGAAGATCCATTCGATCCAAACTGGATTCCCGACGGAGGGGGACAGAAAAACACGAAATCTTCGGATACCGCTCTGACGATTTCTCAGTTGATTCATTCCGAATTTCCAACGATTACCACTTATGTCGATGTTGTGGATGAAAACGGCGATCCCATTCCCGGACTGACAGAATCGGATTTCTGCGTTTATCAGGACGGGCAGCCGGTTGGGTCATTCACCGTCGATTCCATTCTTGGAGATAGCTGCTATACTTCTGTTTGCCTGGTCATGGATATAAGCGGCAGCATGTGCACCGGCTTTCCCAATAACTCTCTTGAGGGGGCCAAAATAGCGGCACATGAATTCGTGAACAATATGGATCCTTTCGATCGTGTGTCTATCGTGACCTTCTCCAATTGCGTCAGCACGTTAATAGATTTTACCAGCGATCAGGATTCTCTGCATGACGCTATTGACGGTCTATACTGCCAGGGCTGGACAGCCGCTTTTGACGGTATCTGGATGGGTGTGGATAACGCCGCAACCGAGCTGGGCAGCAAGGCTGTGATAGCATTTACCGATGGTATGGAAAATCGAAGCCAGTATTGCTGGCCGCCGCCCGATGGGCTGGCCTGGGATAGCGATTATTCCGATGATTCCACGATTATTTGCGATAAGGCGAATGCTGCCGGAGCGCCGATCTTTACTATCGGACTCGGTGTGGCCGACTCGATTGCCGAGCCTCTTGAGGCATTTGCCGAAGGCACCGGCGGCTTTTATACTTTTGCTCCGACTGCCAATGAAATGGAGTTCGTTTATACCACTATTAAAGAGCGCATTTGCAAACGCTATATTATCACTTACACGAGCCCGGACATGATTCAGGACGGTGATCTGCATGAGGTCGTGATTTGCATGAATACTGACGGCACCTGCGATTTTGGTACCGACAGTTTCTGCGATACCTCATATTATCAGGAAACCGCTCCGCCTGAAATCAGCCAGACTCCCGCAACAATGGAGTTGCAGGATACCTGCCAGCCGGTAGCTACAGCGATTACAATCTGTGCCGATGTTAACGATCTGGCCGATCCGCCGGTACAGTCGGTTCAGCTTTTCTACCGCAAAGAAGGAACCGCATCCTATACGTCAGTGGAGATGACCGGCAGCCCCTACTGCGCAGATGTTCCGGCAAGCGTCGTTGGAGCCGGCCCGGGAATTGAATATTATATTGTAGCTTCTGACGGAGAGCAGACCGTTTCCGATCCGCCCTTCTCGCAAAATCCGCAAAATAATCCCTACAATATAGAAATTTGCGCGAATCTTCCACCTCTATGCAGTGTACCCGATGATACAACTATTGTGCAATGCACTATAGCAGAGGTCTGCCTCCCGGTAAGCTGCTCCGATCCGGACGGCAATCTGGTTTCCGGGCCTACTATTATGTCCGGTCCCGGTTCTATTGTGGGTGGAAACTGGTGCTATACGCCTTCCGGAGATGAGGTTGCGGTTGTAACTATTCGATGTACTGATATTGTAGATGAGTTCTGCGAGGCCACCTTCCAGGTGACATTTGATGTCAACGAAGCGCCGGTGTGCAGTGCGCCTGCGGATACATCAATATTTTTATGCGAATCCCAGGAGGTCTGCCTTCCGGTTTCTGCTTCAGACCCGGACGGCAATCTGGATGGATGCGTGATAACCTCCGGTCCCGGTACTTTGAGCGGCGGAAATTGGTGTTATACACCGACAGCAGACGAGGCTGTTAGCGTAACGGTGAAATGCACCGATGACTGCGGCGAATTCTGCGAGGAGACATTCACGGTGCAGTTCGATATAAATGAGGCCCCCGTATGCAGTCTGCCTGAGGATACATCAATATTCATGTGTGAGGCCGCGGAAATTTGTCTTCCGGCTTCGGCCACCGATGCCGATGGCAATCTTACCGGGTGCGAGGTAACAAGCGGCCCCGGTTCGATAGTTGGCGGTAACTGGTGCTATACGCCTACTGCCGACGGCTCCTATACGGTTGTTATTAAATGTACCGATGACTGTGGAGCTTTCTGCGAAGGTTCGTTCAATATATCAATT